>JALGTU010000152.1 GCA_029821195.1 Candidatus Zipacnadia bacterium | reverse complement strand
GTGAGCATCCCTGAGCCTGCGCCGGGCGAGGATGGCCCGCTGGCGGTGCCGGTTCTCTGCGAAGAGGTCACGCTTGACGGGCCTGCGGGCGAGTATACCTTTGCGGCTATCCTCGACAACGCCGCGCCGACCGGTGACCGCCTCGATTTTCGGCTGACTGAGCCGGCTGATCTACCTGCGCTGGACGGCACGGTGAGCCTGTGGGGCATTGATGAGCGGGTGACAGGCTGGCTCACCGCCCACGGGCTGCGCTGCGAACCGTTCGACAAAGGTGCACCGCACGCAGATAAAGTCATTATGGTCGGCATTCCCAAGAGCGCAACGGAGGCCGATTGGGAAGAATTGGAGCGCCGGATGAGCGAGGGCAGTACGGTCGTATTCCTCGAGCCGCAGGCCTTCGAGCATGAAGATGATCCGGTCTACTGGCTGCCGCTGGCTAACAAGGGCAAGTGCTACAAGTTCCACGACTGGGTCTACCACAAGGAATGTGTGGCGAAAGCTCACCCCATCTTCGCGGGGCTGCAAGGCAACGGGATTCTGGAGTGGGCCTACTACGATCAGGTGATCCCGGAGTACGTGTTCGAGGGTCAGGATACCCCCGACGACGTCGCGGCAGCGGCGTTTGCGGTGGGATATTCCATTGCAGGCGGCTACGTCTCGGCGGTGCTGGTGGGGACGTATGAGTTCGGGGCGGGACGCCTGGTGCTCAACACCATGCGCGTGCTGGAGCACGTAGATGAGCATCCCGCGGCTGACCGGCTGCTTGTCAACCTGATCCGCTATGCCCAGCAGCGCTCCGACGTTACACCTTGATCTGCTCGCCGCGACTCTACAGCAAATGGTTGCTGGTGTACGCAGGGAGGTGGGCCTCGAGTTGGTCAGTCCGCCTCGACAGTCGTGGCCGACAGGGGAATGCGAAATGAGTTCTTACCCTCGATCTTGCGCTGGGGATAGAAGTACTCCTGGGTAACGTCTCCAGTGATGAGCAGGCCGTGGTCGTGGGTGAGGACTATCACGCTTCTTGCATCTTCCCGACGAGCCTGGTCTATCTCGTAGCTGTGGGCAAAGCCATTACCGTGCGTTACGATCATCCAGACCCCGTGCAAGGCCTGGCCAGTGGGAAGATCAGCGGAAGTGACGAAGGCGTCTTCTTCAGCGCCGTCAAGCTTGCGGGTGGCGGACTCGATTGTGCCACTGAGGCAGCCCACGGCCGTATTCAGAGCATCCTGCCCCTCGACACTCAGAGCCTCCCCCTCAAACAGCCACATCCCGGTGACACGGTCGCCCTCCCGCCGCACGATCCCCAGCTTGCCCCGAAGCACTATCCCGTCTATGGTGCGCCGCTCCGGGTAGGGCGGCTCATCCAGAGTGCTGATGATCGTGTCAAGGCTATCGCCATGCTGCACGCTCAACGCCACGCAGCCGTCGACGGTAGGCTCGATTGACACAGGCTCCACCGCGTCAATGAACGGTTGGCCATAGAAGGGCTCTTCGACGGCGGCGAAGGTCGTCGTTAGCGGTGCATCCCCCCGACGGCGGACCACAAGCTGCGGCATCCAGTAGTCGAAAGCCTTGCTGCTATCGCCCGCGCCGCCACTGCCGATCCGGCGAACCGACGGGCTTCTGCCCAGGAAAACCTCGCTGCCCACGCCGCCAGCCATGTGAATGACTATACCCCGATCAGGCTCCTCGGCGTAGCGGAAGGTCGTACTCCAGTTAGCGTCGGTCCGGGCAACCAACAGGTCCCGGACCAGCCCCCAGCAATTATATCCCTCGCGCTCGTTCCTGGGCTCTACCCACTCTTCGCCTGGCTCCAGCATATTCTCCGGACCCAGCCAGAGCGGGAGACTGCAAGCAGCCGTCATATCTCGGTCGGCATCGCCGTGCAACAACCAGTCATGTATGGAACCGCCTTCTGTGCGGAAGATGTCCACTACATAGGCATCTATGTCGGATACCGGTACTGTCACCAGGATCCGGCGGTAGCTCTCGACGTCATCGCGCGCGGAGTAAGCACGTCGGCCGTCGGCCTCAACCACCGAAACGCCACCGGTATCGGGGAAGAACCATATCAAATCGCCGTCGCTCGGCGAGCCCTTCTGCGCCTGCCGGTCAATCAGGACGAGGTTGTGAGCCAGACTCGAAGCGGTCCACTTCCGCGCCCGCGACCACGTGTAGCCGATATCAGAGAGCATTTCGCGCTCTTTGGCCCACAGCGTCAGATTCAGGCAGTCAGCGTGGGCATGACCGTGGGAGCCTGAGAAATGCAACTGTGCTTGCATCTGATTGGCGTCGCTACCACGGCCCAGGGAAGCGTGTCCGAAGCCCGGCGCAATCGTCGAGACAGTTTTCGTGCGTGGCTCAGAGCGCTGCTCGCCTGGCCACGTGTCGTGCACCGGTGTCGAACAGCCGTTGGGGAAATCAAGAATTTCGGGCGCGTGGTAGGACTTGGCGAACAGCGGAAAAGTCGTATCAATGTCAACGTCCTTCAGGCTCAAACCCCACTCTTCGTCAACATAGCCGGGTGGATCGCTGTAGCCCGCCACGCCTGCCAGGGAAGCGCGCAGGCCGCCCATAGTCATGTAGTGGTACGAAGGTGACTCTCGCCACAGCCCGTCGTAGAAACAGCCGGCCCTCAGTATCTCCGTCAGCCAGTGCACCGCCCAGTGGACATACTCGGGCTCGTTAATCACTTGCCCCGTACCGATTACGCTCCTCATGTACTTGGGAGCCACATTGTTGACGTGATTCGGTACGGTTCGCAGATACTCAATGGTCGCCTTCAGGAAGTCGTTTTCGATCTTCTCGCGCACGTCGTAGCCACGTTGTGCGGAAAGCTTGTCCAGCTCCTGGCTGTCGTAGATCAAGTCGTAGCATCTGGGAATATGGCGGTCAACCTCCCCCCAGATCCAGCGCCCCCACCTGCCGGCCATGCCCGGATAGGGCGGCTCCTGGGATTTGGCGATATTAAAGGAGGTCGTCCGCTGCTCGACCACGGGGTAGTGGGGGTAGACCTAGGCGATGCGGTCGAGGATCAAGACAGCGCGCCGGGCATATTCGGGCTTGCCCGTGACTTGGTACGCCTCACCCAGCAGCCGACACTGATAAACGATCCAGCTTCGCCTGGGGTACAAGATGTGGCCGCTGTGAGATATACGCGCATCTATCTCCTGGTCGTGATAGTACGTATAGCTGACCGTCTCCCCCAGCGCGTTCTGGCCGCTCTCGATCTGATCTTCGGGGTATTGGTCATTGGGGAAGACCATCCCGCAGTATTTGCACTTCAGCTCGTCGGGCCGGTCAATGCTCCATTCGTAACCTTGAAAGCCCTGCGAGCCGCCGTGGCAGTTCGGGCAGTGAACAAAACAGATATACGGCTTGTCGGGCACAAATGAAAGCATCTCCTCATCGCTCATCCCCATTACGCGCGTTACCGCCTTTTCGTAGCGCTCCGGGTCATCGTAATCAAGGTTGCGCTGCAGGACAGGGTGCTTGATGCCGATGGCCTGCCCGGCACCCCACGCTGGTGCGCTACTGAGCGCTAACACAATCACGCCAGCGAACGCCAAAGTGCATCCAACTTGCGGCCAATCGCAGCTCAACATTTGCTTCCCACTCCCCTGATGTCGGCTGTGGCGCTACTGAGGGCTACGGCAGCAGGCCGGTAGTCGTGCCCAGCAGCTCACGCTCAGCTTCCTGGACCAGGCGGTCCACTTCCCGCGCTACGTCGTCGGGCAGCACGCCGGGCACCTCGACCTGTTGGGATTGCGCCACGACCTCGCGGGCCCGCGTACGGACGTCCGGCCGGCCCTGGGCCTCCCAGGCATCCCACGCCCCCCGGTGCAACAGACGCGGGAACCACCATTCGCTTCGTGAATGCTTCAGCGTATGCTCGTCGCTCAGGAATTCGCCGCTCGGCCCGACCCGCTTGATAGCCTCGAATCCCAGCGTGTCCTCGTCAACGCGCACCCCCGCTAGCAGGCGTTCCAGGCTTTGGAACAGTTCGTAGTCTATGACAACCTGTTCCAACGACAGCGCCAGGTTACAGTTCAGGGAGCCCGTACAACGCAATCCCACCACCGGTTCAGGCTCCTCGGAATAGACCCCGACCATCAGGTCGCAGAGCGCCTGGAAGGTCTTCTCCATCGCCGCCTGGATCCCCGGCTTTTTGGCGTCGGTGAAGGTGCGAATCGAGCAGCAGTGGCTGCCGGGGATTTTGTAGAACTCGCCAAAGATCTGCTTGGCAATCATACGCATAAGCGAGATTTCCGGGCCAGCGAGGACGAATATCCCCTGGCGCACGTCCATGGCCGTGATATCGTCGCCCTGGTGGCAGGGCCCGACCACATCGTGGGGTGGCTCGGTCATGAGCCGACCGAGGGTGGTAAAGCCGAAGCTTTCGGCCAAGTACTGCACCAGGTAGCCGACTACGGTCCCTGGTGCCGTCGCTGCCGAGGTGGGCATGCCTGTGACCTTCCGGGGACGACCTGCCCGCGCCGCCAGTTCCAGGAACTGTGCGCCCCGGCCGGTCAGGCATAGCGGGCTGCGCGCGTAGATGCTGCCGCCATGCTCGGTGCTCTCGTCCCAGGCGCCCGCCGCCTGCATAATGCGCGTTATCCATTGGGCGTCCTCCGGCCCATTGCAATCCGTGGCGCTTGGATGCTCGCAGTACTTCGCATTGAAGGCGGTAGCATGAATCCACGCGACCTCCTCGGGCACATCCTGGGGCAACAGCCCGGTGCTATTGGCCGAGACGCCCGGCAAGTACTTTTGGAGGCGCAAGCAATCGAACATATCCTCCCGCCCCACCGGACGCATCTGCTCGCGCTCATCAATCATAAACCCGGTATGCGCCCCTACGCCGAACACCAGGCCTGCCGGCAGGACATGGGGCAACGGCTCTTTGTCCACCCCGTCAACGGTGACCTGCGGCGTGCGCGCATCAGAAAACTGCCGAATCGTCTCGAGCACCGGCTCATCCTCCAGCCACACGCGTCGGGCGGGCTCGTCAACGCGCGCACCGCGCGCCCGCATTCGGGCAAAGGCGTCGCTGGACACATGAATCTCCAGCCCGACCTCCCGGAGCACTCTCAGCACCGTGAGATGAATATCATACATTTGCTCTTTGGTCAGGACCTTCACGCCGTCAAACAGTGGCATTGCATACGCTCCTCTACTCTCTGTTAATCGCTGGGAGTGTCTCTTGTTCTATCCATTATTGTTTCCGCCTTACCGAGCCTTATACCTTGTCTGTTGCCAGTAGTCGCTGGCGTTAATTGGCATTATTTGGTCGTGGAGTATTTCGTGGCCCCTAGGTAGCAGGCGAGCCGGCCTCGCTCCGCTCGACACGGCCCCTCCAGCGGTGTAACACAACGGCGCAATAAGGTTTCCGGGAGGGGCCTGTCGCAGAAGGCTTCGCAAGGCGAAGCTTTGAAGACTGGCCCTAAACCCGACAGCAATACTGGGCTGACTCATGCAACTAAGCACTATCGGAAATACAAGAAAGCGCAAGAGGGCGAGCAGGAGCAGGCTTTCCCCGGCCTTTCTACCTCACTGTGTTCTGAGCACAAAATGGCCGGGAAACTGAGAAGGACTATATCACCC
>JALGTU010000151.1 GCA_029821195.1 Candidatus Zipacnadia bacterium | reverse complement strand
TTGACTGAGAAAAGGGTGTGTGAAATGAGCAATGTACCGATGACAAGACCGGAAGAGATGCTGGCGGTGCACGAACAGCACTACGGGCACTCGGTCACCTTCGTCGGGCTGGAAGGAGGCCGGATACTCGAATCCACCGGCGCGGAGTTCCTCTACAGCGACGACGGGGCCATCACCTGGTCCGAGCCGTATCCGGCTCTCGACGAGAACGGGGAGCAGTTGCAGGGCCACTGCGCCTCACTGGTCAACCTTTCCGGCGACGCGATCGGGCTGGCCACATTGCGCTACAGGGCCGGCTCCACCAACCCCCATGAGACCGAGATGGTCTTCAGGACCTCGGAAGACCAGGGCCATACGTGGTCGCCGGCGACGGTGATGAACCAGTGCCTGCTGCGGGCCCATGCTCTGCACGATGTGATGATACGGACGGTGTCGGGGCGCATCATTCTGCCGGTCTATTTCGCCGTCGGTCAGGGCAGTTGGCACGAGGCGGGCAAGCCGTTTGTGGGAGGCTATCTCAACGGCAATTTCGTCTCGAGCGACGCGCATTTCCTCGACCCGCACTTCTGTGGCAGCTATGTGGTCTATAGCGACGACGAGGGCGCTACCTGGCAGACCAACAGCGACGGGGAGCTGTTCATCGTCAGGGAGTTCGGCGGTCCGGCCGAGGGTGCGCCGGAGCCGGCGGTGGTAGAGGTCGAGCCGGGCAAGCTGATGATGATCGTGCGGACCGGGCTGGGGCGGCTGTTCCAGTCCTGGTCTGATGACAATGGGGAAAGTTGGTCACGGCTGCAGCCCTCGCAACTGGCAGGTACACAGGCACCGGGGCAACTTCGCAAGTTCCCGCAGACCGGCCACTTGCTGGTAGTCTGGACCCAGCAGAGCGAACGGGAGATACGCCAGGGCTTCATCCGGACGCGCCTGTCGTCGGCAATCAGCAGAAACGGTGGCGGGCTGTGGGAGCACTTCCAGAATGTGGAGTCGCTGCACGAGGCGACCCACGTTGAGGCAGGCCCGATTTACCGGGTCCGGCCCGAGGGCTGCTATGGAGTGCATCCGGGGGTGCCCGCGTCCGAGGTTGAGGCCGAGTATGCCGTGCCTTTCCCGGAAGGCTATGGTCGCTGGTCGTATCCGTCGGCCTTCGTCGCCGAAGACCGGGTGCTGATTTCCCACACCTACTCGGTACACGACAGCGTTACCGGAGAAGTCACCGACCCGGGCGCAAGCAGGCTGAAGGTGCTGCCGATCTCGTGGTTCTATGGCGGGGACGATCCCGCACGTGAAAGCGGCGTGCTTAAGAAGATCGAGGACCAGGCACCGAAGCCGTGAAGGGAACCTTGGCGACCGGCGGAGGAGTATTGGGTGGCAAGGAGTTGGGGTAAATGGTCACCTACCCCCGGCGGATGGTGGGCATCCGCCGCCCCCTTCCGACACGGAAGGGGGCAAGAAGCAGGAGCGTCGGGCCTAGTGTCCGCGCGTGTGCATTTGTGCGGGCGCAATGAATTGCGCCCCTACAACGGCATCACGGATCTTGACGGGGCATTGGCCGCAGCGATGTCGTAGTCGTGGTTTAACCTGCCCTGAAACGACAACGTGAGTAGTTGCGACTTAGGAAGGTGAGAAAATGAGCAGCCGACTGAGCCGAGAGAACATCAAAGGTATATGGGCAGCCGCGCCGCTTTCATGGGACGAGAGCTATGAGCTGGATGAGGCGGCGTTTCGCGAGAATCTGCAGCGGCTGATGGCCGCCGAACCGCACGGCCTTTACACCTTCGGCAGCACCGGCGAGTTTCATGCGCTGGATTACGACGAGTTCTGCCGTATTGTGGACATATTCATCGAGGCGGTCGGCCCCAGCGACATTCCTACCCAGGTCGGCTGCCACGCCACCGCCACTCACCAGGTCATCCGGATGCTCAAGTACGCGCAGGACGCGGGAGCCGACGGCGGGCAGGTGGCGCTGCCGTTCTGGATGAAGCTGACTGAGGAAGAGATACTGAAGTTCTGGGGCGATGTCTCCAGCGCGGTGCCTGACTTGCCGCTGACCTGCTACAACTCCAGCCGCACCAAGTGGAGTCTGTCGGGCGAGCAGTTCGCCGATATCGTTCAGGTAGCACCTAATCTGATTGGCGTCAAGTGGCCGGGCGAGATCGAGATAGATACCTTCCAGGAGGTCATTGACCTGACGCCCGAGCTGGCCCACTTCGTCGGCGAGCCGCATCTGATGGACGGGATGAAAATCGGCTCACCCGGAAGCTACAGCTCGTGGGTGCTCTGGCAGCCGGAATTGACCGTGAAGATGTTTAACCTGGCCGAGGCGGGCGAGTGGGAAGAAGCCGAGGAGATCGCCAAGGGGATGACCGAAGTGACGAGATTTGCGGTCGCCATGTGCGGGGAACTGGGTCTGGGCATGATGGATCCGGTGATAGACAAGGGCCTGACGGTCGCGACGGGCTTTCTCGTCGGCCATCAGCGCACGCGACCACCGTACATCGGCTGGCCGGATGATGGATTGGACGACATGCGCCGACGTTTGAAAGCCAAGTTCCCGTGGTTCATTCCGGACTAATAGCCGGCGTCTCACGGATTCCAATATGCGCAAGCGCAAGATAGCAATCATAGATGCCGCGATAATACTGGCGGCCCTGGCGGTGGTCATAGGCCTGGGAGTGGCGTGGTGGGCGCCGTGGCAGCCGACGCTGGTCGTATGGTCGTGTGGGTCGAACTACGAGAGCCTCTGCACGTACTCGAAATGGTTCGAGCAACAGCACAACTGCCGCGTGCGGTACACTGGCGCACCTGTGGCGTACTTGCTGGAATTGGCTGCAGATCCGGACGTGCCGGTGGATATCATCGTCGGGCGAGGCGGCCCAGGCTGGCAGGGCCTCAAGCAGCGCGACCGGTTGGCCAAAGGGCCGGTATTCTTCGCCATAGACCCGTTTGTGATCATCACGCCCAAGGGCAATCCGGCCAATATAAGAGACATCCAGGACCTGGGCCGCACAGGCGTGAAGATAGTCTATGCGCCCTTCGCCATGCGACCGCGTGGCAAGTGCCCATCACACCTCATGGCGATGGTGGACGCCAAGTTTTGCCCGGGGCTTGTCGAGCGCTGGCTCAACAACGTGACGGTGCAGCTCAAGTGCGGCCGGAAGCTGCATGAGCCGATACTTGACGGCCGTGCCGATGCCGTAATCGTGCCACGCTCGACAACGAGTTGGCCCGAGTTGCAGGGCAAGGTTGAGGTTATACCGATTGGGGCCAAGTACCACGATGCGATGAAAACCTGTCGTGCCGTGATGCCACAGTGCTGCGGGGCGCTGAAAGCCGGTGGTAATCCGGAACTGGCTAACGCCTACGTCGAGGGCATGATTGGTGAAGAAGGCCAGCGCATCTTTGCTGCTCACGGCTACTTGCCAATCGACTCCCTCGAAGCGCAGGACTACCAGGCATTCACGAAAGTGTTCGTTCCCAAGAACATGGCTGCCTGGCAGGTGCACATGGCTCAAAGGCTCTACGCGGATGGGGCCTACGGAAGCGCAATGCGGCGGTGCTTCGTAATCTACAACATCATGGGCCCCAGCCACTACGACGCCAGGGCGCTCTATATTGCCGGCGAGTGCGCAAGACAGCTCGGCAAGCCGGACGTCGCTCGATTGCAATGGGAGCGGCTGCTAGATGAATTCCCGCGCAAGGGCAAGCGGGAGTGGGAAAGCGCCGTCCTGGACGTCGGCAAGCTGGTGCCTGGTGTAGAGAAGATGCCTGAGGAACACTGGGTGAGCCTCGCGCGTGAGGGCCTGAATGAATTGGGCGCCGCCTCAAGCCTCAGCGACGAGCATTGCCGCTGGCTGCGAGCCTTCCCGCTGCAGCGTGTGCGTATCCTGGAATCCGACCCGACTAAGTGCGGTAAGCGCTGGTTCGGAACCGCTGAGATGTCGCTGGGCGCGGGCGAGTACGTCGCAGCTACGCGTGAGTACCTGAAGGTCCTGACCCTGAGCTACCCCAGTTCATACATGCCCGCAGCTCGGTTCAGAATCGCCCTATGCCACTATCTGCGAGGCAGGCCCGGGACCGCGAGGCGACAGTGGGAAGACCTGACCGATGAACTGCCGGATGATAGATGGGGACAGGCGGCCACGCAGGCCCTCGAGATGTCCATTGGAGAGACCGACCCGAAAGAGCGGCTCAGCAGATGGCACGTTGCGTTGCCAGACTGGGAGTTGAAGTACGACACCAACCAGCAGCGTGGCATGTCGTATGGCGAGATGCTGTACAGGCATCGGATGCCACTGTACGCGTTCAAGGAAATGATGAAGATATCTCATAACGTTTATGGCAAGCCCGGCAAGCTGGCCCCGGAGGCCCGCTACAGAGCCGGCGTCTTCTGCAAGCGGATGGGCAAACAGGCGGCTGCGGGTATGCAGTGGAAAATGTGCCAGGCGTACTGGCCTGAGACCAGGTGGGCGAAGATGGCTGGGGAAGCGCTGCAAAGGCTCGCGGTTCCGGGGAATCAGAACACCGCCGAGCGCCCGGGAATCCGTGCGCTTTTAGCTGAACCACCCCTGCCTCTACTGAAGCCCGACAAGACGTCGCCCCAGAAGCGCTTTCATATAGCTGAGGAGTTTTTCTGCGCCGGAGTATTCGCAGATGACCAGTGTCTGCTGGAGTACATGAAGGTGCTCAGTGTCACCGACCCATCAGGCAAGAAAAATGAGCGGTTCAAGCCAATTGCCGAGTACCAGGCCGGGCTGTGCCTGCTGAAGGTTGGCCGGTCTGATGCGGCCAAAGGTCACTTTCAGCGTGTCGTTGAGCTTTATCCCGAGTCGCCGTTCGCAGCCAAAGCCGAGAAGATGTTGGCCCAAGGAGCGATGTAGGGTGCAGCCAATCACGATATGGCGACGGATCAGCCAGGTGGTCTTTCTCGGTGTCGCCGGGACATGGCTGGCGTTCGGGTGGCTGCGGTGTCCCTTTGGCGTGCCGTTCGTCTCCTGTCAATCGTGTCCCTCTACGGAGTGTCCCGGCCGCTACCTGCAGCCGTGGTTCGTCGGGTTGATCGCACTATCCGCCATATTCTCCGGTCGGCTATTCTGCGGGTGGGCCTGCCCGATGGGCCTGGTACAAGACGCGCTGGGACGACTGCCGAAGCCAAAAGCTACCAGAGAGCCGCGCTTCGGACAAATTGACAGGTACGTGAAATACCTCAAGTATGTATTGTTGGCTGCCGTCATAGCGCTGATCTTTCAGCACAACCTGCAATGGGCGCGGCCATACGAATACGTCACACGCTCGCCGTCCATATTCAATCTCAATGCCATCCAGGTAGCCTGGGGCCTCGGCGGCGGGGCATACAAGGCGCGCTTCGCCATTCTGGTCGTTGCGCTCATCGGCGGCTTGTTTGTCTTCCGTTTTTTTTGCCGGTATATGTGTCCGCTGGGGGCATTACTTTCCGTCTTCAATAAGTTGAGCCTCCTTACGATTCGCCGTGACGAGACCCGGTGCAAGGACTGCAGCGAGTACCGGTGCAAGGACTGCAGCGAGTATCCGCGAGAGTGCATTCAATACACGGTGCCCGGCACAACTGACTGCGTGATGTGCGGGGAATGTGTGCAGGGATGCCCGCACAGGGCGCTCAGCTTTGGTCTGCGGCGCAGAGCCAGCACTCTCAAGCCGCGGAATCAGCCGCGCGCATAGTTGTGTGCTTGCAAGTACGCTCAGCAGCGTTTGAAGGGAGATAATTCGATGGCGTCGCCGATTCTGGTGCTGGTGCGTTCGGAGCAGCCGGAAAACATGTTCGGCAGCTACACGGGCGAGATGCTGAAGCTCGAGGGCATCAACGATTTCGATCTGGTTGACGTGGAC
>JALGTU010000027.1 GCA_029821195.1 Candidatus Zipacnadia bacterium | reverse complement strand
GGGGCAGCTCGAGGAGGCTCGTGAGCAGGCTGAGCAGGACGGGGCAGGGCTGGTGAGTGTGCTGTTGGAGCGGGGCTATGTCTCGGCGGCTGATCTGGCCGCCGCCGTGGAGCAGGGCGCGGAGGCGCCGCCGGAACCGGCCGAGGAAGAGCCTGTGCCCGAGCCGGAGGCTGCTGCCGAGAAGCCGGCGGCGAGCCCCGCCATGCGCCGGGCGGCCGCGCAGTCCCTCTCGGCGTACGACGTTGAGCCGGAGGCGATTCGCAGTATCCCGCGCGCGCTTGCCGAGGAGCACAATATTCTGCCCCTCCAGATCAGCCAGGAGCGGATCCTGGTGGCGATGGCTGATGAGACCAACGTACTGGCAATTGACGCCATCCGCTCGCGGACCGGTCGGAAGGTCGAGCCCGTGGAGGTTGATGGCGAGGAGATACAGAAGGCCATTGGCGACTATTACACGCGGCAGGCGCGGGAAAGCATCGAGGTGAGCCAGAAGGCCAAAGACCTGTCCGCCGCGGTTACCGGTTCGGAACTGGTCAGCGGCATTGACACCGAACTGGTCCGCATGCTCGACGATGCCCCGGTGGTGCGAGTGGTGGAGACGATCATCCAGGATGCTGCGCGGATGCACGCCTCCGATATCCACGTCGAGCCGCGGGCCGACTCGGTCCAGGTGCGTTACCGCGTGGACGGGCAGTTGACCACAGTCACGCGGCTGCCCAAGGACATGCAGCGGGCGGTGCTCTCTCGCATCAAGGTGCTGGCCGACGAAGACATTGCCGAGAGCCGCTTCCCCCAGGGCGGGCGCTTCGACACGGTCATTGACGGCCGGGCCATTGATCTGCGTATCTCCACGCTGCCTACCTACTGGGGCGAGAAGGCGGTTATGCGTCTGCTGGACAAGAGCCAGGTCTTTGTCGCGCTGAGTGAGTTGGGCTTCTTGCCCCAGATGCAGAAGGAATTCGAGGACCTGGTCACTCGCCCGCAGGGGATGATCCTGGTCACTGGGCCGACTGGCAGCGGCAAGAGCACGACGCTGTACGCGGCGCTGCATACCATCAACGAGGACAGCATCAATATCTGCACCGTCGAGGACCCCATCGAATACGAGGTCGAGGGGCTTAACCAGACTCAGGTGCATCCCGAAATTGACCTGGACTTCGCCGAGTTTCTGCGCCACATCCTGCGCCAGGACCCCGACGTGATTCTGGTGGGTGAGATCCGCGACCTCGAGACCGCCCAGATGGCCTTCCGCGCCTCGCTGACCGGCCACCTGGTGCTGAGCACCCTGCACACCAACGACGCGCCCAGCGCCGTGATGCGCCTGGTGGATATCGGGATGCCCCCATACCTTATCTCCTCGTCAATTCTCGGTGTGCTCTCCCAGCGGCTGGTGCGGCGCATCTGCGCGCACTGTCGGCAGCAGTACCAGCCCAGTGATGATGAGCGGGAGCGGCTTAACCTGACCCAGGAGCAAGCCGCGAAGATCCGCTTCCACGTTGGCCGGGGATGCCGGCACTGTCGCAACACCGGCTACTCCGGGCGTGTGGCGGTCTACGAGCTGATGAAGATGAACAACGAATTGCGCACCGCGCTAGCCCAGGGGGCTAACGCCGCCGAACTTCGCCAAATTGCCATCAAGAGCGGGATGAAGACGCTGCGCTACGACGCGCTCACCAAAGTCCACCAGGGCATCACCTCCGCTCAGGAGGTCCTCAACGTCATGTTTGCGCCGGAGCTGATGTGAGAGGGCGCGTTAACAGCGAGCAAGCGGTCTTGCGGGGAAACCCCTTTCTGAAGAAAGTGGCTTTCCCCGCACCCCTTCCGCAAAGACTTCTGTAAGTGAGTGGTACGGGCTTCCAGCTCGTGTGTGTTGAGCGTCCACCTGAACACAATCGTGCCGATAGCTTACCACCATGACTAATGCGCAACGAAGCTCAATCTGGCCGCTCTTCGTTTTGCTGGTCCTGGCGCTCGTTCCCCGCCTGGCGGTAGCGCCCAAGCAGGGACACCGGGGCGATGAAGCCGCCAACCAGCAGTTCTCGCTGGATATGCTCCGGTACGGCTTCGACTTCTACCGCGAGACCGACTCCTGCTACCCGCCGGTGATGCTCTACCTGATGGGCGGAACGAGTGCGATTTGGTCGGCCTTGGGCGGGGACCTGACCCCGGGCGGCGTGCCCTTCCGCGTGCTTATCAAGCTGCTGGCGATTCTCGCTGACCTGGGCATTCTCCTGGTCATCTATTTCGCCCTGCTGCGGGCGAGGTCAGTACGTCAGCAGCTTCTGTACGGCTGTCTCATTGCGCTGAATCCGGTGCTGATCTACGACGGGGCAATCTGGGGCCAGCTCGAGTCGCTCGTGGTCCTGCCGGTGATCGGTGCGGTCATTGCCTGCCAGCACAAGCGGCCCCATCTTTCACTTTCGCTGGCTGCCCTGGCGATTCTGATCAAGCCGCACGCCGCCGCGGCTGCGCCTCTGCTGGCGCTGGCGTGCTACCAGAAGTCGGGACTGCGCCGGACCGTGCTGGCGGCGGTGGTGGCGGCGATTGTCTTCGTGCTGCTGGTCGCTCCGTTCCAGGCGGGCAGCCCCCCGAGCATGCTCGTCACCAATATGCTGGGCCACAAGGGCGCCGAAAACGTGCAATACTCGTCGCTGAACGCCTTCAATATCTGGGGCTTGGGTGGGTTCTTCGAAAGCCACTACCACAAGATAGCCGGGCTAACCTACCTCACCTGGGGGCTGATCCTGGGCGGGCTGTCGTACCTGTGGGCTGGCTTCGTGCAGTGGCGCAACCGGGAGCCCGAGGGGCTGTGGGCGAGTCTTACCCTCGCTTATCTGGGTATGTTCCTGTTTATGACGATGATGCACGAGCGCTATATCTTCTATCCCGCTATTCTGGCGACGGTGTGGCTGATTGTAGACATCCGCGTACTGTGGAGCTGGCTGATCTTGATGGTGCTGGGCACGCTGAATATGCACTATCGCATCCGCATTCCCAACTGGGGCTTTCTGCACCAACTCCAGGACTCATACATCATCCTGTACACCGGCGTGGCGCTGAATATGGCTGCATACGCGCTGCTGAGTCGGCGGTCTGCGCTCAACTTCTCGGTGAGGGCGAAGAAGACGGTGAACTGAGCTATGTCTAAGGGCATTGTCATTCCAACGGTTATGGTTGCCGTGCTGGTATTGGCGAACCCGATTTGTGCCCAGCCGCAGCCGGACCTGAGCAGCGATCTGGCCAATACGCTCACGCATATCGGCATTTCAGTGCCCGTGCTGACCTCGGTGAGCCTGACCTACCTGGGTAATGAGCGCCAGGAGCGGGCCGGGCGGCGGTCCGGCGATGCTCTGCTGGTGACCGGTGCGGCGACTCTGGCACTCAAAGAAGTCTTGCGCCGTGCCCGGCCCGATGATCCGCTGGCTGATGACGGCTTTCCCAGCGGCCATGCCTCCCTAACGTTCGCCTTCGCCCGGGCCATCTCGGAGGAATACGATGACTGGGGCAAGGTGGCTTACCTGTTTGCGGGTGGGGTGAGCTGGTCGCGGGTCAAGCGCAACGATCACAGTGTCGAGCAGGTGGTGGCGGGCGCGGCACTGGGCTGGTATATCGCCGACCGCTCAATTCACTCCCGCGGCGGGCTGCTGAACGGCGTGATCGTGCGCGAAACACCGGCGCAGCTTCCTCAGGAGACTGCTGCCGGGACAGCCGACCCGACCGTGGCAGTCTGGAGCAGGACGTGGTAGGCGTCAACCGGCTCGCGGCGAAAGATGGCCAGATGTAGCTCGCGGAAGGTCACGGCTCTGCCACTACCTGCGGCGGGAAGGCGTAGTCCAGATAGCGGGCCGCGACCTGGGCGGCCTCGGTATCACCGGCGTGCAGGTAGAGGCGGAAGTTAAACTGGAGCATGTCGCCCTGGGGCATAGTGTGGTCGCCGCGCACTGAGAAGTCGCCCGCGAAGTCGTGCAGGCCCCAGCAGTTGGCGGTAAACAGGCCGTAGCCGCGTACGTGCCACCAGGTCGGATGGCGGAAGTTGCCCGGGTGGTCGAAGATAGCCAGGCCCACCTGCTGCCCGTCAACTATTCCAAAGTAGTCAACCCAAGGCGCACGCTTGCCCCAACATTCATCGTCGTTGATGCCGCCGTGTGCGTTGACGATCTGGCCGCCGTTGCTAACTTCCATCTGCTCGTTGACCCGCACCGCAATCGTCCCGGCCTCTTTGGTGTCGCCCAGTAGCACGCCCTGGTAGGCGGCGGTCCAGGTCGTGATCACATCAATCAAGCGGCCCGAATCCGGTAGATTGTAGAAGCGCCAGCGTGTCTCCTCGCGCAGCAGTTTGTCATCCTTCGGCGTCACCCAGTCGCCGACCGCCAGAATCTCGCCGTAGACTGGGCCCTGGGTTACGCGGCACTCCTCGATTACGGTGCGACCGTGTCTCTCCTCCTCGCTCCAGTTGTCGTAGCCGTTGACGCTGCCGTGGGCGATATAGAGCGACTTATGGTGGACGTGGTCGCCGGGCGCGAAGTTAGTCAGCTCCACGCCGCCCGGGCCATGCAGCGGGTAGCAGTAGGGCCGGGCAATATCTCCGCCGAAGACATAGCGGGTCAGCAGCTCGCCGCCAATCTTCACATCGCAGTGGGTGTCCTGCCTCTGGATAACCACCCCACCTTCCGCCTCAGCGGGTGGACCGACCTGATAGCGTTTGACCTCGCCCGCCGCCATCTGCGGGATGATAAAGGTCATCTCCCCTTCAGCACACTGGGCGGGAATCTCTTCGTCGGTAGCCTGGTCGGTGAGCGTGTGTATGCCCGTGCAGTCCGGCTCGCAGGAGACGCTGACCACGGCATTCTCGCGGTCATGCGGCCCAGCGGTTATCTCGATGGGACTGTGACACTGACAGGTGCGCTGCATTTGGCGTCACTCCTTCAAGTTGTTGGTAGAACAGGTGTCTCGCCTGTCCGGCCGCTTGGTCATACTTCCTCTTCGCGCTTCGCGTCGGCCCACAGCGGCGAGATCTCCCGCAGGCGCGCGACGATGCCCGGTAGCGCCTCCAGAACGTAGTCAATCTCCTCTTCGGTATTCTTCCGCCCCAGGCTCAGTCGCAGCGAGCCGTGGGCCACCTCGTGGGGATAGCCCATCGCCAACAGCACGTGCGAGGCCTCCAGCGACCCTGAAGTGCATGCCGAGCCGCTGGAAGCGCAGATATCTTCTTCATCTAACCCCAGCAGGATACCTTCACCTTCGATATAGCGGATACAGAAGCTGGCGATATGGGGCAGACGCTGGGTGCGATGGCCAGTGATAATGACATGAGGAATGCGCTCCGGGATGCCCTCGAGCAGCTTATCACGCAGCGCGGTGATGCGCTCGTTATCCTGCTCACCGTGCTCCTGGAGCAGCTCAATGGCCTTGCCGAGGCCAGCGATGCCTGCCACGTTCTCGGTCCCGCCGCGCTTGCCCCACTCCTGCCCGCCACCGTCCATAAAGCTGCCGAGCTTGACGCCCCGGCGCAGGTACATCGCCCCAACGCCCTTGGGACCGTGGATTTTGTGCGCGGAGAACGCAGCCATATCCACGGGCATATCCGCGAGATTCAGGGGCAGTTTGCCCAGCGTCTGGACGGCATCAGTGTGAAATAATACACCACGCTCGCGGCAGATCGCGCCAATCTGCTCAATCGGCTGGACCGTGCCGACCTCGTTGTTGCCGTGCATAATGCTGACCAGGATGGTGTCGTCGCGGATCGCTTGGGCCACCTGCTCGGGGTCAATCAGCCCAGTCTTATCGGGCGCAAGGTAGGTCACTTCAAAGCCGTCCTGTTGCAGCGCCTGGCACGAATGCAGGACGGCGTGGTGCTCGATCTGGGAGGTGATGATATGGCGGCCCTTGTCGGCTTTGGCCCGGGCCGCAGCTTTGATCGCCCAGTTGTCTGACTCCGTGCCGCAGCCGGTGAAGTAGATCTCCCGGGGACTGGCCCCGACGTACTCGGCCAGCCGCTCACGGGCCTCGTTAATGGCGTTCGCGGCGCTGTGCGCCAGCTTATACCAACTGGAGGGGTTGCCGTACTCGTCCTGCAGGAACGGCGTCATCGCCGCGAAGACTTCCGGGTCAACCTTGGTCGTCGCTGCGTGGTCGAGATATATCATAATCGTGCCTGAACTCCTCGGCTGGGCACACCAGGATAGCTCGTTCGTGATGGACTTCAAGTGTAATGCTTGCGCGGGGCTTCGTCAAGAGTGTGCGGAGGAACAGCAGACGAAAGTGGCGAAACGAAACCAGGTTATCCTGGAATCTCCACGATTAGCTCTCCGGTGGCACTGGCCGATGCGTTGGGTAACGAACGGTCCTAGGCAGCGAGTAATGGTTGCAATGAGCGGCGGAGTTGACTCCAGCGTCGCAGCGGCGCTGCTGATGCACTGGGGCTGGGAGGTCGCTGGCGTGACGATGGACCTGGGCATCCGCCAGCAGCATGCGGTGCGGCGAGCTGCGGCGGTCTGTCGCAGGCTGGGTGTCGAGCACTACGTAGTTGACCTGGCCGAGTATTTCCGCGAGCAGGTGATTGACTATTTCTGTGCCGAGTACGCCGCCGGCCGCACGCCCAATCCCTGTGTGCGCTGCAACCGGTTCATCAAGTGGGACGCACTGCTAGGCACTGCGCTCAAGCTGGGTCGCGAATACCTGGCCACGGGCCATTATGTGCGGAAGGATTGGCGCGAGGGTCGTTACCGGCTCTGGCGGGGCCGTGACCGGAGCAAGGACCAATCGTATGTGCTGTACGGGCTGAGCCAGCGGCAGCTTGCCCGAGCGATCTTCCCCCTGGGCGAGTCCACCAAGCAGCAGGTCCGTAGCCTGGCGCGGGGGCTGGGGATGAATCCCAGCGCAATCGCCGAGAGCCAGGATATCTGCTTCATCCCCGGCGACTACCGCGAATTTCTGCGGGATCGCGTGGCGTTTGCGCCCGGACCGATTCGCACCGAAAGTGGGGAAGAGGTCGGCCAGCACGAGGGCCTCCCTTTTTACACTATCGGCCAGCGCCGGGGGCTGGGTGTCGGCGGGAGGTTGCTTTTCGTCATCGGCAAAGACGTGGCAGGCAATGTGCTGGTCGTCGGCCCGCGCGAGATGCTGGCTCGGCAGGAATGTCTTGTCGAGGAGGTGAGCTGGGTTTCGGAACCGCCGCCGCGAATCGGGGAGCGGGTGCGCGTCGAAGTGGCGTTGCGCTACCGCGCCCAGCCCATCGCAGCAATGCTGACGATGACGACTGCCGCTACAGCTCAATTAGCGTTAGCGCCGCACGACCAGGCAGTCACGCCCGGCCAGTCAGCAGTGTTCTATCGAGGAGATTTGCTGCTGGGTGGAGGTATTATCGCTAGCTGAGACTCTCTAGGTCACCAATTCAAGAAGGAGGTAACGGTGATGAGAACTGTGAGTAGTGTCACAATGGTTGCGGCAGCATTGCTGCTTGTGATCGCAGTCGGCGCGCAAGAGCAGCGCGTCAACCTGGCGCTGCACAAGCCGTACGTGATAACGCCGCCGGCGGCCTATAGTATAACGCACAGCGGGGATACTGACCAGACAGACCTGACTGACGGCCGGGTATCGCAGGATGACAAGCTCTGGTTCCTGCCGAGCGCGGTCGGCTGGAGGTGGGTGGGCGTCGCGCAGGTCCGGGTGGATCTGGGGGAGGTACAGGCGATTGACGAGGTGGCCATGACCTTCCAGGGCGGCGCCTCCCAGGGGCAGTTCACCTTCCCGGACCGCGTGGAGGCCTTCGTGAGCGACGATGACGAAACGTACTACCGGGTGGGGGATTTTCAGTTCATGCGGGCGGGCGACTGCGAGAGGTTCCGGCTGCCACGCGAGACCGGTGTACCGTGGGTGCATACGCTGCGCTTCGAGAACCTGAAGACGCGCGGGCGGTATGTGGGCCTGCGGCTCAAGGGCGGGCAAATCGTCTCCGATGAGTTGTTCGTGTTCGCGGGCCACCACGACCCGGCCCAGGTGCAGTTCGCGGCTGACGACGAGGCGCTGTTCACCGTGAAGGCGCCGTATGTCTACTCGGTGCGCGAGGCTATCTACGTGTGCCGGGACTTTGTGGGTAAGACCATCTTCGGGGCGACGCCGGGAACGCGTGACACCACCAACATTCGCCTCTATCTGGACCTGCCCGAGGGCGTACGGCTGGTCCCGGCCGGCAGTGACGGCCTGCGCTATACGGATCCGGCGGTACCCGTTGCTCAGGCCGAGAAGACGGCCAGCCCGGAGGGCACGACCCGGTACGTCTTTGACACCGCGGTCGTTGCAAAAGCCATCAGCGGCTACCACAACTCGCGGCTGTTCGGCCAGTTTTTCCTGACCACCGACTGGCCTGCCGGCAGAACTGGGGAGCTGCGCTACGGCATGCAGGTCCAGGGCGGGAGGGACTACGAGGTAGTAGTGCCTCTCGAGGCAGTCAGCATCGGCCCGGTGCCCCGCTCTGATGCACTGCGTTCGCTCATCGGGCCGTTCTGGGAGAGTCAGATAGGGCTGGCGTGGCCGGGCTTCTTTGACATGTGCGAGCGGATGGGTCTGACTGCGGTGGGCGAGAGGCTTTATCGAGCAGGCTCCGAAGCATCGGAGAAGTACCTGGCCGAGGCGCGGCGGCGTGGCTTTGAGATCGTGGCCAGTGGCGAGGCTATGCAGCATATCTACAATTCGAAGTACGCCGAGGCCCACTGTGAAATAGCGCCTGGTGAGTACGCCGTTGGCTGGGGTGGGGCATGTCCCTCGTACCGCGGGAAGTACTGGCAGGACGTGCTCAACAAGATTCGGACGCGTATCGGCCATGTGCGGCCGGATGTTGTCACCTGGGACATTGAGTTCTTCGGCTGGCGCGGCCCGCAGCATATCGAGAAATGTCTGCGCTGCACGGCGGACTTCGAGAAAAGTGGTGCGCAGGACTGGCAGGAATGGAAATCGCAGAAGGGTGTAGAGATGATGGGCGCGTATATCGGGGCGGTGGAGGAGAAGTGCCGGGAGATTGGCATTCCGGCACCCGAAGAGGGTGTGTATGATTTCGTGGTGGGGGGGTGGTTTCAGAACTTCTGGAATGTCACCGCCTTGAACCGAACCTACGGGATCAACTCCGAGCCGTGCACCTACAGCGTGCTGCATCCGGCCAATCTGGAGCATATCGGCGATGAGGCGCGCCAGACGAAGCTGCAGATGGATCGCGGCGACGTCTTTCCGTGGCTCTGCCCGGGTGATTTCGGGACTTTCTCCGCCGAGCAGATGCGCTGGGGGATGCTGGAGTCCTTTGCTAACGGCGCTCGGGGCGTCTACTGGTGGAGCCACCGGATGTGGGACACTGACTATCTGATGGGCATGGCCGGGGCGCTGGCAAATGTGTACCCGGTACAGCACATCATTGCCGCCGGTGAGCCGCTGGGCGAGATTGGCGCTACCGAGGGCGTCCGCGTGCGGGGCATGAGGCTGGGCGATGAGATGTTCCTGCTGGTGGCCGATTACCGCATTAGTGAGGCGAAGGTGGTGCAAGTCTCGGTGCCGGTCGAGACAGCCAGCGAAGTAGTTGACCTGGAAAGCGGGAAGCTGGTGGGTGCTCTGGATGACCATTATAACACGCTGGCAGTGGCGCTTAGCCCCGAGCAGCGTGTGCGGGTATACTGTGTGATGCCGGCTCAGTAGTGGCCCTGGAGGTAGGCAAAATAATTCAATAGGGAGTGATTAGCAATGCGTAAGATAGACGGGATATTGTTGGCCGTATTGTTGGGCGTCCTGGTGATTGCCTCATTAGGCTGGGCTGACGAGGAAACGCGGGAGAACGTGGCTCGGGGCAAGTCCTACGAGCTGCGGCCTGCGCCCAACTATTACCTCACCCTGAAGGGCGATACGGACAGCACGGACTTGACGGACGGGTACCTGTCCACGCGGGACAAGATCTGGTTCGAGCCGAAAGCGGTGGGCTGGGAAGGGCGCGTGGGCATCGCCCAGATCAAACTGGACCTGGGCGAGGTCTATCCGATTGAGGAGGTGGCGCTCCGGCTTCAGGGCGGGTATGGCTCGATGGTCTTGCCGGATAACGTCGAGGTGCTGGTCAGCGACGACGATGAGACCTACTACCTGGCAAACGATTATCGCTTCTGGCGGCCCGGTGATCGGGAACGGTTCGTGCTGCCGCCTGAGACCGGCACGCCCTTCGTGTGTAACTTGCGCTTTCGGGATATGAAGACGCGGGCACGGTATGTGGGCCTGCGCATCCGGGGCGGAGCCATCATGACCGACGAGCTGGCGGTCTATCGGGGCGATCACCCGGCGGAGGAAGTGGAATTCGCGCCTGCGGACGAACGGCTGTTTGTGACGAAGGTGCCGTACGTCTATCCGCTGCGTGAAAAGGTGCACGTCTGCCGGGATTTCACAACTCCGTGCCGATTTGGCATCGTGCTCAGTTCGCCCGAGCCGACCAATATCCGGTTCTTCTTGGACGTTCCAGCGGGTGTGACCATAGCTGATGTACCTGATACCGGTATCTACGGCGGCGATCCGCCGGCGAAGCTGCCGGACGCCGAGCAAATCCCGCTGGAGGGCGGAGGGACGCGCTATATCCTGGCTACCTCTGTCTCGCGCGATTCGGCCTTCATGAGGGCACGCGGCAAGGCGTTTGCCTACTTCCAGATGACTACGGACTGGCCGGCGGGCAAGACCGGGGAGCTGCGCTACGGACTGCAGGTCCAGGGCGGACCCGATTATGCAACCAGCGTACCGCTGGAGGCGGTGAGCATCGGGCCAGTGCCGTGCTCCGACCGACTGCGGACGCTTATTGGCCCGTTCTGGGGTTGGAAGATGGTCCACCGCTGGCCGGGATTTTTGGATATGTGCGACCGGATGGGCTTTACGGCGGTAGGGGCCTTCTTGAGCGATGCGGAGAAGGAGGACGCCGTGGCGTATTTCGAAGAAGCCCGCGAGCGAGGCTTTGAGGTGGTGGCGTTTAGCGGGTTCGGGTATACGGCGAAGGAGGAAACGCACTGCGAGATTGCGCCGGGAGAGTATGCGCTGGGCCGCAATGGGCCCTGCCCGACCTACCGGGGCAAGCACATGCAGGGCGAGATGAAACGGATGGTAAGCCGGACACTGAAGCTGAAGCCGGACGCGGAGACGTGGGACATCGAGATCTGGAACTGGCAGGGGCCGCTGTTCTGCGAAAAATGCCTGCACTGTAAGGCAGACTTCGAGGAGAGCGGGGCGGAGAACTGGCAGGAGTGGCGCTCGCAAAAGGGCGTGGAGCTGTTGGGGGACTTCATCAATCCGATGAAGGCGGCCTGCGCCGAAGCGGGGGTGAAGATGCCCGAGCTCGGCGTCTATGACTTCGTGGTGGGAGGGTGGTACCAGAAGTTCTGGGACGTCTCGCGGCTCAATGAGGTCTACGGCATCAACTCCGAGCCGTCCACCTACAGCCCGGTACACCCGACTAATATTGAGCACATGGGCGACGAGGTGCGTCGGACGAAACTGCAAATGGGCCCCGCAGGCAAGGTCATTCCGTGGATGAGCCCGGGCGACTACGGGCTGTTTTCGTCCGAGCAGATGTGCTGGGCGCTGCTGGACTATTTTGCCAACGGTGCCCAGGGGGTCTACTTCTGGAGCCATCGCTACTGGGACACCGACCAACTGATCGGCTACGCGGCGGCGCTGACGGCGGTGCATCCCGTCCAGCACATTGTCGCTGACGGCAGTCCGCTGCCTGATATTGCGGCTACCGAGGGCGTGCGCGTGCGGGGTATGGGTCTGGGCGACGAGATGTTCATAATGGTGGCCGATTACCGGCTGAGCAAGCCGCGGACTGCCGAGGTGCTGGTGCCGGTGCTGGTCGGCTGTGACGTGATTGACCTGGAGACGGGCCAGACGGTAGCCCAGGTCAATGACGAGTACAACCTGCTGCGGGTCGAGCTTTCGCCGGAGCGCCGCCAGCGGGCCTACTACGTGAAGCCCACTCAATAGCTAGCGGCGAGCATGGCGAGTCAGCAGACGCCCGAGGCCGGCTTACGCGGCCTCGGGCTTTTTTTGTCAGATCGTGCAACCTCTTGGCCTCATTGGGGTATATATAATACGCGATCAAACCTGGACAGAGGGGCAATTCTGAAATGAAGGGGGTGATCATTCAAGAACACGGTGCACGCTCGTTATGTGGTGCAAACAAATGCTACCCATATACGCGTTAGCAGTGCAAACAGATGCTAACCATATAAGGAGTTAACCCCCATGAAAACTGAGCCGGCAGCGGGGGCAAACGGTGTAAGGCTGAGACGGTTCACACTAAGGGAGAGGCGAGGATACGAGTTACTGAGTCATCTGCGAGCCGAGGGGGTCCACGAAGGCTACGTGCGCTATGTAGTCGAGGACCTGGGAGTATGCAACGAAGAGATAGCTGCCCAGCTACTAGAGGCTGGGTACAGCCAGGCGATTAACTCGCTGCGCCATGGGCCCCCAGGGAGGCGGATAGGTCGAGACGCACTGGAGCGGCTCGTGCGTCGTGAAATAGACAGAGCGTTTGGTACAATGGCAGTTGCTGTGCCGCAGAGACAATAGAGGCAGCTCGGCGGAATGGCCAAGTCTCTCTGCCCAGAGATCGGCAAGCAAGAAGGAGGGAGCGGTGATTGGTGAGCGGCACCTCGGGATTTGACTTGACGGCTTGGGGAATAGATAGTTGGGGTATCTGGGAACGTGATCTGAAGAACCAGGGAGTGGATCAGCAGACGAGTGATAAGCTGAGGAAGGGGCCCCCGGATATCGCCATGGCTTATCACGAGGTCCTGAAACCGGAGACTTTCGCTGACTGCTGCCGGCGGATTCAAGCAGGAACCGGGGCCGACGATGTCGAGCTAGTGGAGGATATGGTGGTGGGGGCGATGGCCTACATTCTCTACAACCTGGCCAACAAGCCCGAGAAATACCATTTTGACAATCCGGAGGACGTCCACAAGTTCATAAGCAGAGTAATCAGCAATCTTCGAATGGAGGTCATTGGCATCATTACCAAGTTGCCTCAGCAAACTGTAAGCCTCGATACAGTTCCGGCGAGGGTGTTGGAAACAATAATGGAACAGCAAGAGGAGTATCTGTCGCTGGAAGTGAGACAAGTCTTATCAGTCCTACCCCTGAAATATAGGCACCCTGTGGTGCTCCGACTGCGTGGTTACCAGATTAAAGAGATCGCCAAGTTCTTTGGGACGACATCAAGTGCCGTGAAGACTTCGTTGCACCGGGCTCGGCAAATGATTGCCGAGCCCGATAAATCGGGAGGGTGAAAGAGCAATGAACGATCAGGCACGGAAGCGCGAGGAGGTCATAGCCAATCTCATCGAACGGAGAGAGGAGATCATGGAAAGAGCGTTGCTGATTGCTCAGGTGTTGAGCGCGCTGGAGGATGTGCCGAGCACAGTGGAGAATGAAGATACGGGGGAGCCCGGGGAACAGGCGGGCAGTAGTAATGAGGGGGGCGAGAGTGCCGTCGGTAGTGACTGCAACCCCGCTGGAATCGCCCACTGAGTGAGTGGCGTCGGCGAAGGGGATGGCGTGCAGGACCGCGTGGGGCAGGACAACAGCATATAACGCAGTAACAGGCCGAGCGGGCCCACTGAAGGCTGCCCGGATACTGTTTGCTAGTGGCGGCGTAGCCAAGCTGCGCAAGCTTGACAGGAGACGCTCTGAGCACGTAAGATATGGCGTGGAATAACTGGCCCTCCTCCGGATCTGGGACATGCGGGGCATTGTCTGGGCGGGCGCAGCCTCCAGGATTGAGCGCTATGCGGCCTGCATGGATAGAAATAGACCTCACGGCAATCGCCGACAACGTTCACCGCGTCCTCTCGGTCCTGGGTCACCAGCGTAAGCTCCTGGCCGTGGTCAAAGATGATGCCTATGGACACGGCGCGGCGGTGATCGCCCAGGTTGCTCATAGCTGCGGGGCGCATATGCTGGCGGTGGCCTTCGTCGAGGAAGCTGTGGAACTGCAGCCGGCCTGCCCCGAGGCCGAGATCCTGATACTGACCCCGGTACCCGCGGACGCGATCGAGACCGCCGTGAGCTGCGGTTTTCACGTTTCGCTGGCCGATCGGGCGGGGCCAGGACTGCTCTCAGCGGCCGCGGTCCGGCAGGGCCGGGCGGCGAAGGTGCACATCAAGGTAGATACGGGCATGCACCGGCTGGGCGTGCCGGCAGCACAGGTCGGCGAGTATTGCAGCCGTCTGAAGCTGCTGCCGGGCCTGGAGATCCGGGGCATCTTTACCCACTTTGCCAGTTCTTCGGATGATCCGCAGTTTACCACCGAGCAGTTCGAGTGCTTTCAGCAGGCCTGCCGGGATGCCGATGCCGCTCTGGGCTACTCGATACCCCTGAAACACTGCGCCAACAGTGGCGCTACGGTGCGCTACCCGGAGATGTGGATGGACGCAGTGCGGCCGGGAGCGCTGCTCTACGGCATTCCGCGCAATCGCGGCGGCGTGTATATGCCCACCATGCAGCAGGCGCTGACCGTGAAGGCGAAGATCGCCTCCCTGAAAGAGGTGCCGGTCGGGGAGACGGTGGGCTATGGCCGGACCTGGCGGGCGGCGCGCGACAGCCACATAGCGCTGCTGCCGATCGGATACGGCGACGGATACGACCGCCTGCTCTCTAACAACGCTGACGTGCTACTGCGGGGGCGGCGGGTGCCGGTTGTTGGTGCTGTAGCGATGGACTCCACCACTATTGATGTTACCGGTGTAGGGGATGTGCGGGTCGGTGAAGAGGTAGTTCTGATCGGCGATCAGGGCGGCGAGAGTGTTACGGTCGCGGAGCTCGCGGAGCGATGTCAAACAATAGTGCACGAAGTCGCCGTGCGGCTGGATCGCCGGCTGCCCCGTGTCTACACCTGCCAGCCCGGTGATGAGCGCGTCGAGGGGCTGATCAGCGCGGAGGGGAGCGTAGCCAGCAGTGCCCCGGCATGATTCGGTCACCATTAAGATTCCCGCAACTACCGCCAACCTGGGGCCAGGCTTTGATTGCCTGGGCCTGGCGCTGGATTTCCACAACACCGTGGAGCTGGCGCTGGGTGCCGTCACCGAGGTGGAAATCACTGGTGAGGGCGACGGGCAACTGCCGCAGGGGCCGGGCAACCTGGTTGTGCGAGCCGCTGCGCGCCTGGCGGCCGAAGTGGGCGCGATGGTTCCTGGCTGGCGCCTGTACCAGCACAACGAGATTCCCCTGGCCCGGGGGCTGGGCAGCAGCAGCGCAGCGATCGTCGGAGGGCTGGTAGCGGCGAATGAGCTACTCGGGTCCGGACTGGACAAGGACCGGCTCTTGCAGCTTGCAGCGCAGATCGAAGGCCATCCCGATAACGTAGCGCCTGCCCTATATGGCGGCCTGACCGCCTGCTGTATTGACGAAGACGAGGTGGTTTGCCTGCGGTTCAACGCCCCCGAAGGGTTATCGCTAGGGGTGGTAATTCCCAGCTTCGAGGTCAGTACCGAGGACGCCCGCGGCGTTCTCCCCCAGCAGGTGCCGTTCGGCGACGCCGTGTTCAATACCAGCCGGGCGGCCTGCACACTGGCGGCACTGGTGGCAGGGAAATGGGACGCCCTGGGTGTGGTGATGGATGACCGCCTGCACCAGCCGTACCGGATGCCGCTGGTTCCGGGTATGAGCGAGGTAATCGAAGCCGCCCGCGAGGCCGGCGCCTATGCAGCGGCGCTGAGCGGCTCGGGTCCAACCGTGATTGCCTTCGCGCCGGAGATGAATAACGAGATTCTCGAAGCGATGGTGCGGACTTTTGGACGCTTCACCGTGGAAGCCGTGGCCTTCTGGACCACCGCAAGCAATGAAGGAGCAGTAATCGCTGAGCCAGGGCCGCGGTAGTGAGTCATACCAGTTGTGACCAGATTTCGCGAATCCGGGGCAGGCGAGGCTTCGGCATGCTCAGCGCGGCGCCGCCTGTCTTAGCGGAGGAGGCGGATTATGGCTCCAGACTCTCAGCAGCGCTGTCCGCGCTGCGAACGAATGATAGTGGATACCCCCGAAGGACCTCGCTGTCTGTACTGTGGCTATGACTTCTCGGTATTACCCGAGGATATTGACGCGGGGGAGTACTTCAGCGGGGCGGAGTACGGGGTGCTGGGCCTGCTGGCCGGGATGGAAATCGGCGCGGCAATAGGTCTGGCCGGCGGCGATCCGGAACCGGACGCCGCGTTCGTTCTGCTCAGCGCCGGGGTCGGTGCAGTGCTCGGAGCGATGTTAGGCGGCTGGTTGGGTTACCGGCTGTCGCGGCCACGCCGGCGCGGTTTCCGGCTCCTGCTGCTGGCGGCGTGTGGGGCGGGGCTGGGCGGGTTAGTGATGGCGGTGGCGGGTTGGGGCAACGTGGATACGGTGCTGCTGGTGGCGGTCGGGCTGGGTGCGCTGCTGTATGCGAGCGGCTTGTATGCTGCCCGATGCAGCGTGGGCAGAGGATATAGCGACGATTTCCGCGAATAGCTTATTCGTAAACCGGCGTAGCTATCTATCCAGTTCTTGGTGGCATAGACTTCCAGTCTGTGTACACAGCGCCAAAGGCCACGGGCTGGAAGCCCGTGCCACTGGGACAAGTGGTTCTTGAATACAATATGCCCCGCAGTTCCCGGCGATTGTCTGCGTGCGGAAGGCAGGGGCAATAGACCGATGTTGAGGTGATAGCTGATGAGTGTGGCGGAACGGGTTACTGATTTTGGCAAGAGGGTGGCCGAGGCCAGCGTGGCGCTGCGGAATGCTCCGGGCGAGCAGCGCAATGAGCTGCTGGGGCGGATGGCTGAGCTGCTCCGAGCGCGCAGTGCCCGGATAATGCGGGCGAATGCCGTTGACATGGAGCAGGGCCAGGAGAAGGGACTCTCGGCGGCGATGCTTGACCGGCTGCTGCTGGACGAAGAGCGCATCGAGAAGATGGCGGCAGCGCTGGAAGAGATAATCGAGTTGCCTGATCCGCTGGGGCGAGTGCTGGAAGAGTGGACGCGCCCTAATGGCTTGTGCATTCAGAAGGTGGCAGTGCCCCTGGGGGTAGTGGGGATGATATACGAGTCGCGGCCCAACGTGACGGTGGACGCCGCCGGGCTATGCGTCAAGGCCGGCAACGGCGTACTGTTGCGGGGTGGCTCGGAGGCGATAAGCTCCAACGTTGCGCTGGCCAGAGTGCTCCAGGACGCCTGCGGTGACGTGGGCCTGCCCGAGAGCTGCGTGGAGATCATTGACTTTACCGACCGGGCGGCGGTGACTGAGATGGTGCGGCTGGATGAATACCTGAATCTGATCGTGCCCCGGGGCGGGCACGGGCTGATCCGCACGGTCGTGGACAACGCCACCGTGCCGGTGCTCAAGCACGACCGGGGTATGACGCAGATCTACGTGGACGAGAGCTGCGATCTGGATGTGACCGTCACGCTGGTGCATAACTCGAAGGTGCAGCGGCCTGGCGTGTGCAACGCGGTGGAGAATCTATACGTTCACGAGAAGAACGTCGAGGCGCTGCGGGCGATCGTGGCGGATCTGCAAGATGCAGGGGTGGAGATACGCGGCTGCGCGCGGACTTTGGAGTTGTGCGAGGGCTGCGTTGCGGCCACCGACGAGGATTGGGACACCGAGTACCTGGATATGATCCTGGCGGTGCGAGTAGTGGATTCGATGGACGAGGCGATGGCGCTTATTGCCTGCCACGGCTCGGGCCTGACCGAAGCTATCTACACGGATAACGAGCAAAACGCCGAGCGCTTCCTGAGCGAAGTAGACTCGGCCTGCGTCTATTATAACGCTTCCACGCGCTTCACCGACGGCGGGCAGTTTGGCCTGGGTGCGGAGATCGGCATATCTACTGACAAGATCCACGCGCGGGGCCCGGTGGGCGTACGCGAATTGGTCAGCTACAAGTACGTCATCCACGGCGACGGTCAGATCCGGGCATCGTCTTAGGTGGAATGGTTCACGAACGGCTCGTGGGGAACCCGCTTTTTGAGCAAAAAAAGCCGGTTTCCCACACCCTTCCGGCAAAAACTTTGAAAGTTGCGTAACGCAGTTGGTAATTGCATCGTGTCGTTGGTCACAGAGAAGCGCGGATTGTCGTTGATGGGTTTTAGCGGCTAGTTGGAGTGCTCCAAGACAGTCATTTACTTTATCTTCGTGAGTAATGTGGATCAGGAGAAGGGCAGTGACAGCAGCGACAGATCTACGCAAGCAGGTGACGGAGGCAAAGCTGGTCGTAGTCAAGGTGGGCACGCGGCTGGTGGCGCGTGGGCCAGGCGAGCTAAACGCCGAGTTTCTCGCCAGCCTGGTGGGGCAGATCAAGCGTCTGCAGGAGCGAGGCGTGCAGGTGCTGGTGATCACCTCCGGCGCGGTGCACCTGGGCGCGGGACATTTGAGTAAGCGCAGCCAGCAGGGGGGGCTGGGTGCCCGACAGGCCGCCGCCGCGATCGGTCAGCCGACGCTGATGCACTACTATGGCGGGGCGCTGGCGGACGAGGGCATGGTCGGAGCGCAGATCCTGCTGACCACGGAAGATATGCAGGACCGGTCCCGGTATCTGCGGGTGCGTAATACTTTGCAGGTACTGCTGGGCGAGGGGATCGTGCCGATTATCAACGAAAATGACAGCGTATCGGTGGAGGGAGTCACCTTCGGGGAGAATGACCGGCTGGCGGCGGTGGTGGCGGCGGCGCTGCGCGCGGACTTGCTCATCTTCCTCTCAGATCAGCGCGGGCTGTTTACCGGCGACCCCCGCTCCGATCCCGACGCGGAGTTTGTGCCGGTGGTGAGGCCGGGCGACGAAGTGAGCCAGTATGCGGCAGGGGTGGGTGGAGCGGAGTCGCTCGGCGGGATGGAGAAGAAGCTGGAAGCCGCGCAGATGACGGTGGACTGCGGAATTCCGCTGGTTATTGCCGACGGTGGGGAAGAGCGTATCTTACTGCGCATTCTGGAGGGGGAGGAGGTCGGCACGCTGTTTGTGCCGCGGGAAGCCCGGCCCAGCCGTAAGCTGTGGCTGGCAACGGCGCTAGAGCCAGCAGGCAGTCTGGTAATTGATGAGGGTGCGTGTCGGGCGTTGCGCGACCAGGACGGCAGCAGCTTGCTGCCGGTAGGGATAGTACAGGTGCAGGGCAGCTTCAAGGCGGGCGACCTGGTGCGGGTAGTGGATGAGCACGGCAGGGAAATCGGTCGCGGGCTGGTTAACTACTCCAGTGAGGAGGTCGCCGCCATTCAAGGCCGACACAGCCGCGATATTCCCGAGATATTGGGGCACGTCGGTGACGAGGAGGTCATCCACCGGGATAATCTGGTGGTAACCGGGTAAGGGAGCGCAGGGCCAGCACGGCCCCAGATGAGCGTCAACAGAAGGGTCCTGCTCTCGCCACGGAGAGAGCGCGGGACCTGTTGCTTACTCGAACACGGTGGTCAGAGATTCTCGGTCGAATCCGCGCCGGCTTCATCTTCCGGCCACAGTTCCGAGATTTGGTGAGGCCGTTTGAGCAGCTCACGGACTCGCTCGATCTCAGCATCGGTAATGGGCGCTGCGCTGGATAGCTCGCGCCGCGAAGAGGGGTGGTCATTTGCCTCGGGAACAGGGAAGCCCAGAGCGGCGCTGTCGGATTCAACCGGCAAGAAACCTTCGGCTTTCTCGAAGGCATGGCTAGCAGCCTCGTCGAAGCCGGCAGTTTCCAGAACGTGGCCAATCCACTGGTAGACTTGCCTGTCGCTGTCTTCGCCGGTTAGAGCGTCTTCGAAGGCGGCAACTGCCTGTAGACAGGCTCGTTGAAAGCTAACATCATAGTGGGGACGCTCAGCGGTCGCGGTGATAGTGGCAAAGCTCTGGACAGCCAGGCGGTAGCGATTGTAGCCCAGGACGAAATAGATCAGGGGGTCATCGGCGCCGTCCTTGAGCGCCATCTCCAGATGGGCCACTGCTTTGTCAGGCTCCTCGATGTGGTAGTAGCATTCGGCCAGCAGCAACTGGCGAGTGATCTCGCCGGCGGCCGTCTGGCTGAGGGCTGCTTTGGCCTGCTCGATCAGGTCGTGCAGAGCAATGATCCGCTTGCCGGCCACAGATTGCAGGTCCTCGAGGGGCACCGCCTCGGCGTCGGTAAAGCGGCTGACCTGGCGGTGATAGCGCACCTCCCGGTTCAGGAACTTGGCTAATAGTTCCCGACTGGCCTCGGTGTTGGCACTGTGAGTGGCATACTCCGCCATCAACTGGTAAAACGCCCGGCTGAACAGCGAGGCAGTAGGCATATCGCCATACTCTGCCAGGTGCCGCCAGATTTGCTCGTCACTACTGTCGGGCATTATCCATTCACCAGCGAACGAGCTACTCCACGACTACCGTGGCGCCGACCTCTTCCAGCTTCTCCTTCATGCTGGCGGACTCTTCCTTGTTGGCCGCCTCGGCCACCACGGCACCGGGGGCAGACTCGACGAGTTCCTTGGCTTCCTTGAGCCCCAGGCTGGTCAACTCACGCACTGCCTTGATGACCTGGATTTTCTCGTTGCCTATGCTCTCAATCTTCACTGTGAACTCGACTTGCTCCTCAGCAGCAGCAGCCTCGGCACCGCCGGCCCCAGGTTCCGCCGCCATCATGGGCGCCAGGGCCTCTACACCCCACTGCTCCTGCAGCTTGTCTTTTAACTCGACGAGCTCCAGCACGCTGAGCTTGTTGATCTCTTCAATGATTTCGTCAATAGCCACTGTTCTCCTCCTCGTATTGTGACTACACTCTCGTGCAGCTTAGCCGCACTATGTTCGTGTGAACAACTTATTCGGGCGCCAGCTCTTCGGCGGGCTCCTCCGCCTTGCGCTTGTCCGCGACGGCTTGCAGGGTGAAGACGAACTGTGAGCCAACCGCGTTCATCAGGTTGATCAGTCCGCTGACCGGGGCGCTGATTCCCGCCAGGACCTGGGCCAGCAACTGGTCGCGGGGCGGCAGGGTGGCCAGTCGTGCCACTTGCTCCCGATCGAATACCTGCCCGTCCATAAGACCGGCCTTGACCGCCACGTATTCGTGCTTTTCACCGAATTGTGTAATGGTCTTGACCACGGGAATGGGGTCGGCGTGGCAGAAGGCGACTGCGGTCGGCCCGCTGAGAAACTCCAGCAGCCCTTCGGCGTCGGTGCCCGCGAAAGCGAGCTTGAGCAGGCGGTTCTTGGCGACCCGCAGGCGGCCGTCGCAGTCCAGAATCTGGCCGCGCAGCTCAGCAATCTCGGCGACGCTGAGATTGCGGAACTCGGCCAGATACAGGCCGGTACTGCTCTCGACTGCCTCGTGCAGTTCGGCGACCAAGGCTTTCTTCTGTGGTGTCGGCATAATGCTTTTCTCCTGGGGGCTGGATCAATCGCCTGCCCAAAATAAACGAGAGCCGCCGTGTCGGAGCTCTCGTGAAATCGCTTGGCAATTCACTTCTCCAACCTCGGCAGGCGGGCCGTAACCCATTATACGCTTATCGCGCACCGGCAGTCTTCGGTCAGTGCAACTCTATTTCAGTTGGTGGGACGACTCAATACGTGGCTATTATACCGATAATGCGCCCAAGATGCAAGCACTAGGCCAGGGCATTATCCAGATCCAGCTTAATGCCGGGGCCCATTGTGGCGGCCAATGTGGCGCTGCGCAGAAAGCGGCCGGACACGCCGGCCGGCCGGGCGGCGTTAATGGTATCAAGTAGGGCAGCGATATTCTCCTTGAGTTGTTCTTCGCTGAAGGAGATCTTCCCGACCGGGACGTGCACAACGCCGCCCCGGTCCATCCGATACTCCACCCGCCCCGACTTGAGCTCGGCCACAGCCTGGGCGAGGTCGGGCGTGATATTGCCGGCCTTCTTACTGGGCATCCGCGGGCCGAGGATCGGACCCAGGCGCCCCCCGAGCATCCCCATCAGTTGGGGATGGGCTACGAGGATGTCAAACTCGTCCCAGCCCTGTTCGATAGCCTCGACGAGGTCCTCATCGCCCACGCGGTCAGCACCGGCGTCACGGACCTGCTGGGCCATCTCGCCCGGGGCGAACACGGCAACGCGCGGGACCTTGCCCGAGCCGTGGGGGAGAACCATCGTACCGCGCACGGTTTGCTCACCCTTGGCCGGGTCGGCGCCGAGCTTGAGATGCAACTCTACAGTCTCGTCGAAGTTGGCCGAGGCTGTCTGCTTGACCAGTTGAATTGCCTCGTCCAGGCCATATTTGCTGAGGCGGTCAACTTTTTCGTGGGCTTGCCGATATCGCTTGCTTACCGTTGCCATCTTCACTCTCTCCAGTCTGGCTGAGCAGTTTCGCCACGTTATTGGTCAACTGGGTCAACTGGCTCAAGTACCTCAACTACCTTGATGCCCATACTGCGGGCGGTGCCTTCGATGATGCGCATCGCCGCTTCGATGTCGCGGGCGTTGAGGTCTTCCTGTTTCTGCTCGGCGATGTTACGGATCTGCTCGCGGCTGACCTCCGCGACCATTTCTCGACCGGGCTCCGCCGAGGCTAGCTCCAAGCCGGCCGCCTTCTTCAGCAGGCTGGCCGCCGGTGGGGTCTTGGTGATGAACGTGAAGCTGTGGTCGGCGAAGACGGTGATCTCCACGGGCACAACGTCGCCCATCTGGTTGGCGGTGCGCTCGTTGAAGGTCTTGCAGAACTCCATTATGTTGAGGCCGTGCTGGCCCAGGGTTGGGCCGACCGGCGGCGCGGGGCTGGCTTTGCCGGCGGGAACGTGCATCTTGATTGTTGTCAGTACCTTCTTGGCCATAGCACTTGCTCCGGAACTATGATGTTTTTCCCACAGACACGATGCTGACTAACCGCCGGGGAGAGTGGTTGGTGATTACCGCTGTGCTCTCGTCTAGAGCTTCTCGATCTGAGTAAAGTCGAGTTCGACGGGGGTCTCCCGTCCGAATATGGTGATGAGCACCTTGACCGTTTCGTGTTCGATATTAACCTCAGTAATCTTCCCGGAAAACTCCGCGAACGGGCCTTCGGTGACGCGAACCGCTTGGCCCGTCTCCCAGATGGCTTTGGGCTTGCGACTCTCTTCGCCCACCGTCGCCATAATATCGGCGACTTCGTCCTCGGTCAGCGGCACTGGCGAGTCGGATGAGCCGACGAAGTGAGTGACAGCGGGGGTGCGCTGGATGAGATGGCGCATGTCGTTGGTCAGCTCGGCCTGGATTATTATGTAGCCGGGATAAAGCTTGCGTTGTATCTCGCGGCGCTGGCCGCCCGAAGACCTTATCTCGGTCTCGGTAGGAACCAGTATGCGGCCCAGCAGGTGGTCCCAGTCATTGGCGGCAACCGTCTTCTCGATCGCTGCCTTAACCCCGTTCTCTTTTCCTGTTAAGGTGTGTACCACGTACCATTGCATTGGTCTCACGACCCGTAACCCCGACTTGGGTTGCTGCTCGGTCTGGTAGGTAATTACCTGTATAGGCGCAGCAGTGCGATGAGATTGGCGAAAATCCAGTCCAGGGCGCCGATCCAGGCGCCCACTATCAGTATCGTGATCAGCACGACCACAGTGAATGTCCAAGTCTCTTCGTGACTGGGCCAGACCACTCTCTGCAACTCGTGGCGAACATCCTGGAGGAATTGCCAGGTATTGACAAACGGTCGGGCCAGTTTTCGTGCAAATCCGGGCTTGCTGCCCGAATGGGCCACCATCAGTACAGCCTCCATTGGCCTGGTACAGTTGCTAATCGGCACGCGCCAGCCGCTCGGAGCCGAGAAAACCTATGGCAGGGACGGCCGGATTCGAACCGACAACCTGCGGTTTTGGAGACCGCTGCTCTGCCAATTGAGCTACGCCCCTGCGCGGATGGCCTGGTAGTCGTGCGGTCCCCCAGCCTACTTGCGCAAGCGAATCTCCTGATGCGCGGTGTGCTGGCCGCACTTGGCGCAGAACTTGTTGAGTTTTAGCTTATCAGGCACGTTTTGCCTGTTCTTGCTGGTCACGTAGTTCTGTGCCTGACACTTGCTACACTGTAATACTATCTTAGTTTGCGGCATTTGTCAAAACTTCCTTACGCCAGGATTTTGGTGACGACGCCGGCGCCGACGGTGTGCCCGCCCTCCCGTACCGCAAAACGTAAGCCCTCCCGCATCGCGATCGGCTGAATCAAATCCACCG
>JALGTU010000150.1 GCA_029821195.1 Candidatus Zipacnadia bacterium | reverse complement strand
TGCCTACGTGCATCTGGAAGACTTTGGCCGGCCGGTGACTGTGGGCGGAGTTAGCGTGCATCCGGGGGACCTGATTCACGCCGACAAACACGGCGTGTGCTTGATTCCCTCCGAGATAGCCCCGAAGCTGGCAGAGGCCTGCGCGGTCATGGAAGAGCTGGAACGACCGCGGCTGGAACTGGCTCGATCAGCCGATTTCACCCCCGACCGTTACGTGGCGGTTGTCGAGGACTTCTGGCGGAGACACGCAGAAGCGGTCAGCAAGTTCGCGCGAAGCTAGGCAGCGGCGGGCAATATTGCCAGAAAGGACTACGAACATATGGATAGCGCGGTGCCCTTTGGTGAGCGGCTGCTGACGGTTGCGGCTGAGCGCTCTGAGCATCCGGCTCTGCGCTATAAGCAGGAGAGTATCTCCTACGGCGACTTGTTTCGCACGGCTCTCGTGGCCGGCGGCAACTTGCGCGCGCGGGGACTGGAGCCCGGCGATCGCGTCCTGGTGGTCTGCGAGGAGAAGCTGCCGCTGCTGACCTGTCACCTGGCGGCCATCCTGGCCGGGGGCGTGTCAGTGCCGCTGAATCCCGCCTTCACGCCGCCGGAGTTGAGCTACTTCCTTTCTGACTCCGGCGCTCGATTTGCCATCGCGACCGGCGGTACGAGAGATGTGCTTAAAGAATTGGTCGCCGAGCAGTCAACCCAATGCCAGGTGCTCGAACCCCATGCTCTGCTGGATGACGAAGGCCAGCCGCTGAGCGAACCGGCGTTCCGCCCCGAGCAGGACGCGTTTATGCTGTACTCCTCAGGTACAACCGGGCAGCCCAAGGGGGCCATGCACACCCACGGCGGCCTGGCGGCTGCCGTGGCGGCGCTGGCCGAGTGCTGGCAGTTCGTCCCCGACGACGTGCTGCTCAATTGCCTGCCACTGTACCACATACACGGCCTCTCCTTTGGCTGTCATGTCGCGCTGAGCACCGGCTGCGAGACGATCATCGCCGATCGCTTCCACCCGCGCAATACGCTGCGCCAGATTGAGGAGGCCACGGTCTTTTATGGTGTTCCGCCGTTCCATTATTCGTTCCTGGAGCGACCGGAGTTCTCCGAGGTGGCCAGGAGGTGGCGGCGGTTGCGCCTGATAACCTGCGGCTCGGCGCCGATCCGGCCGGAGGTGCTGCCTCAACTCGAGGAGATTATCGGCCAGCCGGTCATAAACCGCTATGGGATGACCGAGACGCACGTGATCACCAGCCTGCCGTTGGACGGACCGAAGAAGCAGGGATCGGTAGGGCTGCCGCTGCCGGGCATTGAGATGGAGGTCAGAAGCAAAGAGGGCCAGCTGACTCAGGTTGACGAAGTCGGGCAGGTCTGGGTGCGGGGGCCGAATCTGTTCGACCGCTACTGGCAGAAGCCCCAGGCGATGCGCGAGTCGTTCGACGAGGCGGGCTGGTTCGCCACCGGTGATCTGGGCGAGCGGGATGCTGACGGTATGCTCACGCTGCGCGGTCGCCACAAGGACCTCGTCGTTGTCGGCGGTTACAATGTGTACCCGCCGGTGGTGGAGCGGGTGATCAACTCCTGTCCCGGAGTGCGGGAGTCGGCGGTTATCGGCGTGCCGCATCCGCGCAAGGGCGAGCAGGTGGTGGCGGTGGTAGTCAGGGGCGATGCCGAACTGACCGAATCAATACTTGATGCTTACTGCCGCGAGCGGCTGGTTGACTATCAGCGCCCCAGTCGCATTGTTTTCGTCGAGGCACTACCGCGTAATGCGATGGGCAAGGTGCTCAAGCGTCAGCTCCGAGATGAGCTGGGCTAATCAATCGCGGTCAGATTTGAGTGTGCCCGTGATGGTCAGTATGCCGGGGGTAACTTGCACGTCCTTCAGCTCGACTCCGCTTTGCTCCAGGCGCTGGCCAACCAATTCGCTGATTTTGCTGACCAGGCGGTCGCCCACCAGGCCGGTCACTCCCAACTTTCCCGCCTTGACCTTCTTGATGTGCAACACCAGTTGACCATCCACCACTTCGGGGACCATCTTCACCCGCACCCTTACCGGCACGAAGCCGATCTTAGTGCGGACGCTGCCCTCGATGAACCCTTCGCCGAAGGCGATCTTCGGGTCTTCAAGTGCTGAGGGCAGTTCCAGCTCGTCGCGGTGCTCGCTCAAGTAGGCGTTGATGTCCGCGTCCGAGACCCGGATCTGCACCGTCGGTCGCACCCCGCGCACCGCCCGCATCTGCGTCTCGGTAAGCTGCGTGGTGGCCTGCTCAATCGTATCCTGGGGACCCAGGGAGCGGCTCGCGCGCGCCACGATCTCGCCCGGCGAGGAGAACAGCATCAGCAGCACCAGCACAAACAGAATGCTGAGTACCACCGTGGCTACGAGGCAACCACAGCAGAACCCCGACCGCTTGCGGAGCTGCTGCGGTGATTGCCCGGTTGTATTGTCGGTCGCCATTGCTACCGGCTTTCGCCAGACTGCGGAGTGTTGCCCGTCATTCCCTTTGACTGTCCAAATGCGGCCGTGGTTCCGGGTTACTCAAAGACCACTGGCCCCCACTGGTCAGGTTGCAGCTTCGCTTCGCTGGGCGCGTCGGCGACAATGCCGGTCTGCTTGTTGAACAGATAGGCGCGGACGACGGTGTCAGTGCCGGTGTCGTTGGAGAGCAGCAGGCCGACATCGCCGCGCAGGGCCAGCCCGGATTGCGGGGTCAAGCCCAGTTCGGCCAGCGGCACCGCTGCCTCCAACACATAGCCGTCCTCGCTCTGGGCGACGGCGATCTGCGCCGTCTCGACCAGCCGGATTACGTCAATGACAGTCATGTTGACATCCGCCGCTCCAAAGACTTTCGGCTCCTTGGTCCCCGGCACCACGGCGTCGTACAGCACTGCGATCGGCTTGTCCGCCAACCTGGCAAACAGCAGGCGCTTATCACCCGCCACGATCTGCTTCTGCGTGCCGGCGGCGGGGTCAGCCCGCAGCATCAGGTCCACGGCGTCGCCGAACAGGAACAGCGAATCGAAGCTCTGGCCCGCGTTTATCCAGGGATTGGGGTCCTTCACGTCGTAGAGCAGGTACAGATTCTGCGCGTCGTAGCCCAGGGCGACCTGCGCATTGCGCTTGGGGTCCACATTGATATTGACGGCCTTTTTCATATCCCAGTCGTCGGTCTTGCCGTCAATCGCAGGAGCATCCGCCAGCTTCGCCACCCGAATATCCTGGGGCTTTTGCTCCTCAGGCAGGTCCTCGGGCCGCACTGACCTGACCAGATAGTTATCGCGGATAATCGGCACGAGCAGCGCCGCTTCCGCCCGTTGCTCAGGCGTCATCTCGAGCGCAGCGCCCGCTAGCCGCTCGAGAGTCTCCAGGCCCGCCACGCGGCAGATGCGGTAGTCGGTCTTACCCGAGCCGATGGCGTAATAGTTACCGCTTTGCTCGTCGCGCCAGAAATACCCGCTCCAGCCCTCTTGGTCAAAGCTGGTGTTGTCCATCAGTTGGCCGCGGCGGGCGTCTTTGGGGTTGCCCGCGCCGCTGCGCACGTCGGAGAACAGTTCCGAGACGTACAGACCATCGGTGGTGAACAGGAAGTGCTGGCCATGATTGCCGCAGACGTGGAAAAGATAGCCTTTGCCCTCGTCCAGCGGTGCGCTGTTGGTAAAATCGAAGGAGCCAACGAACTGCCCGCGATGGGGTGCGGGAGCTTTGTGGGAGCCGCTGACGCTGCGGTAGGGATTGGGATAGGTCCACAAAAGTTGCAGATCGGGGGTGAAACCGCGCATCGGGTTGCCGTCCATGATTACCTTATCATCAGGCGTGGCCAGGATATGACTGGCATCGAAGCCGAAGGGAACGACATCTTCCATCCTATAGATTGGCGCACCGGAGTCCGCCCAACCCGCCAGAGGAATCTTGACGGCCCGGCTATAGATCGCCATATCCGGTCCGACGCAGCCCTGGCTGTTCCAGCGGAAGTGCTTGCCGCGGACCTCTTCGTCTTTGAGTTCGGCGGTCTGAAGCTCGTCGGGCTGGACCAGTCCGTCACCGCTGTAGTCCACCCAGATGAAGTTTACGTCCCCCCTCTCGTCGGGGCGAACATTGCGTCCGCCGCCGCGAGGGAGCTTGCCCTGCGGATCGAACTCGTACCCGGGAATGAGGTCGAGTATGTACTTATCGGCCCAGTAGTTACGGCGCGCGAAGTAGTGGGTGGTGCCGATCGCCGCCCGCGCTTGCCAGATGCCCTCAACCTTTTCGTAGATCACGGGGAAGGGATCACGCGCCACGTAGAAGGTACGACCGTCGTGCCGGAAGACACTCGCAGCCTGCCATCCGCTGGGCTTGGTGTTAGAGGCCAACGCCGGGGCCTGCCCGAACAGGGCCTCGGCGCTGCGCTCGCGCCGCGAGAAGATGCTGGCCGCTTCGTAGGTGCCCTGCTCACAGTCCAGTTTGAATTCGACGCCAGTGCCGAATGCCTGGGTCCTATCCCAGGGGCTAACCGCGGCACAGCCGCCGCCGTAGATGGTCGGGCCGAGGTAATCCTCGACAAACTGGCCGGTCTGGGCATCCCAGACGCTGATGCGCTTGGGCGAGTAGGTCATCTCGGCAACCCACAGGCGATTCTGCGAGTCAACGGCCACGCCGTGCGGGCAGAGCATACCGTCGGGATTCCAGGGGCCTTGCAGCTCGCGGCCACCGTCCCGGCCGATCTTGCGCAGCAGCCGTCCCTGCGGCGAGAAGACCTTGACCTGCATTGCACCGCCCCAGTCGGAGATGTACAACTCGCCATTGTGCGCGGCGAGGTCAATCGGCGCGTCGAGCAGATTGCTGTCGGGCGCGATGATGATGCGCTGCTCGCCGCTGTTCACGTCAATGCGGATCAGACCCCCGTCGCTGAGTGTGTAGAGTCCGCCGTCGGGATGGAAGACAATCCCGGCGGGCCGGACGACGGAAATCTCCCTGACCGGATCGGCGGTGGCCTTGTCCAGCACCAGGATCCTATCGTCGGGATACAGAGCCACGCACAGATAGTCGTCGTTCACCGCCAGTCCGCTGAGATTGTAATTACCCAGGGAATAGCGGATGTCGAGCTGCTTGTGGGCGGTCGCCTCCCAGGCATGGGGCGGCTCAGGCAGTTCGGCCAGTTCGTCGCTCATGGCGCAGATGCGGTCGGGGTCGCTCTTGGTCTTGCCGTTCTCCTCCCATTCCCAGGGAATGACCCGCCCGTCTTCGCGGGTCAGGCGGTAGACGCCCACGTGGCGGTAATGGAGCGCGACGTACAAATAATCTTCATCCACAGCCAGGCGCGCGCTGTGCCCGCCCCAATGAGCGTTGCCCATAATCGGGCGGTGCGGTGCGCCCCACTGCCGCTGGCCGTCGAGGTCACAGCAGATGATTCCCCAGCCGGCCTCGTAGAACGGCCAGGCCAGGTAAACCCGGTCGCCCCAGGCGGCGCAGTCCTGAGCGTCATCGTGATCCGAGCCCCAGTTGCCCTTGCCGTCGGCGGTATTCCACGGCGGGTTGCCCGGATTGTAGTAGCTGAACTCGTAGTAGGTGTGCAGGTCGTCGTGATACAGCCCGCGCCAGCGGTAGTCACCCGCCGGCATCAGCTCGCCGCGGTCATCGCGCCCGTCCCAGTACTCGGTGTTCTCTCCGGCCTTGCGGGGC
>JALGTU010000149.1 GCA_029821195.1 Candidatus Zipacnadia bacterium | reverse complement strand
GCGCTCGGTCGGCTGGACATCCATCTTCAGTTCCCTCACTTCCGGAATCCAAACCGTCTCGGAGATCTTGCGCAGTTCGTTCGGCCCGCCCAGGGCCAGCACCGAACTGCCTGACCCGCTAATGAACCGTACCGCCAGAACATGATGGCCCTTCGTCATCTTAACTTTGGCGATGTGGTCGCTGATCGCAGGCGGCCATAAACCGTTACCGGTCTCCAGCGTGTCGTAGACCGGCTTTCCGTCGAGCCACATCTGCAGCCACCAGTCCGCGCCCATCCCCAGGGTTACCTCCCCGGCTTCCGTAGCCTCCAACTCCAGGAAGGCATAGCCTGTACGTCCCACCTTAGTGCCGCCAGGAAGGCATAGCCTGTACGTCCCACCTTAGTGCCGCCGAGAAGCGGCGCGAAGTCAAACTTATTCTCGGTGGCTGTGACTGGCTGTGCCGTGAGCTTGCGACCAGCGACTTCGATCTCATCGGGAATAGTCCTCAGCACCTCGCCGGGCAAAACCGGGTCGTCTCGTCCCAGAGGACCGAACACGTGCCACTGTTCAGGCCAGCTCAGATCGCCTACTATATCGGGCACACCCGAGCCCTTGACCTGCCGACGACATTCCACAGCCACGTACAGATTCTCGCCATCGTGAGCAATTCGACCCGTCGTCGCACATTCCGAGGGGACCATGCTGCTGCCCCTGATGGCAAAGTCGGACAGCTCACCCGCCTGGGACCAAATCCCGTCGTCCAAGATTCCATCTATTCGTGGTATAGACTTAGCTGGAGCCACGTTAACCACCTTGAGCGCCATCATGGAGATATCTGCTACCGCCTCCTGGTACCGCGATGACCCACCGGTGGGGAAGACCTCGCGGATGTGCTTTGCCACCATCTGACGGACCGTCCGCGCCCGGAGCATGCCCGCCCGCCGGGCCCGTTCGATGGCCGGCGGAGTCAGCCGGGCGACAAACCAGTGGTAGGTCTTGTCAGCAGCGTCGGTCTTGTAGTCTTGAATCCATGAGCGGCTGGATCTGCCCGGAATGGGCAGCCAGTGATCTTTGACTCGCGGATTGAAGGCAAGCCGGTCGTCGCCCACCCGTTCCTTTACCTCACGCTTGAAGTCTGCAAGCTTCATTGCCTCGGGGATCTTGTGCAGCGCTTGTGCGACCTGCTCTACCGGTGCATCCTGGGCGATGAGCCTGCGGATGGTCTGGTTAGGCCAGTACGCCTTGGCGAATACCAGGCCCAGGTCCCAGGTCTTGCGGAAGAAGTGAAGCCGCTGTTTGACTAGGTCGCTTTCCGCCAGCTGTGCAGCTTCGTCGAGGTAACCGGTACACTCTTCGAGAACCTCGGGCGTGTAGACCTCCAGGATGGGGGTACGCATGAAGATGTCGAACTTAGACTTCGATTCACCGCGGTCCCAGAAACCTTCGTAGTTCATCCAGGCCTGCTCGCAGCGTGCGAAGTATTTCTTCATCGGCGCGGCGGCTTCGCGGAACATCCTCTCGTTCCACTCATCGAAGAGCGCGTCTATGTCCACATAGGGATTCCACCACAGGGCGGCGGTGAGATAGATGCGCGGAGCGTCCAGGCCCCAGTTGGGATAGACCTCGGCGTACACGCCCTTGAGGTTGTGCTCCAGACCATGCTGGAGAGTGTCCTGGAGAAGGTGGGTGTAAATGCGCGGCAGAACGAAGCCTACCCCGTACGCATAGTCGTAGAAGCCAATCTGGTTAACCCTGTCTCCCCAGGCCTCGACCAGGTTGCCAACGATATCCCGATATTCAGGCACATACAAGTCGGCAATGGTGAAAGTGATGTACGGCAGGATTCTGCGAGTTATTTCCACTTCCTTCGGTGGCGGTGTGGTATTGTTTGCGTAAGCCAGGCAGCCCAGGAGCTTGTCCGGATGAGTCTTCTCCAGTTCTTGGGCGACCTTGGTGAGCCAGGAATAAAACAGTGTTGAACCCTGCGACCTCCCGTCAGGTATCCCGGGAAGTTCCCCGTGCGTCTGCCAGAGAGGGCGGCACTCGCAGAACCCAGCATTATCGTTGATGCCAAAGGAGTACGCTTCCAGATCGGGGTCCTGGTCAAAGGCCTCGCGCGCCGCCTGCGCGGCCACCTGAACCGTGCCCGGCTCGGTCATACATGGCTGCCAGTTGGAATGGGATCCAGTTGCGGGACGGAAGCGCTGGCCATCGCGCATCGGGAAATACTCGGGATGCTCGTCGAAATACTTCTCGGGACGGAAGATTTTACCGAGATTATGGCTGAACTTGTACCGGTTGTAACGTGAAGTCGGCGTGACACGCTGCCGCAGCGACCACTCAGCCCCACTCCGGTCATCGACGCCACTCCATCTCCGCCCCAAGAGCACCGGCTCCTCCACACGCCGGCACACGGGCACCACGATCCGCTCCTGCCGTGGAATATCTTCGCCCAGCGGGCCGGGAATCAGCCAGCGCACGCCGACGTAGTCCTCCAGGAACTGGCAGACGGCCCAATAACTCGACCAGACGCGGGGACCGGCCAGGAAAACGCGCTCGGGCTCCACCACGATCATAAAGCCGTCGCGGTCGAGCTTGCCCAGCTCCCCTCCCAGCAGTTCCTGGGTAATCCGGCAGTTCCCAACGTAGATGGGGAACTTGCCCTCTGCCGGCTGGAAGTCGTCCTCACGAACCGTGACCAGCCGTCTGCCCGTGACCTTCTCAATACAGGCAGCCAACTCGGTATAAGGGTCAGACGCCGTCACTATCCAATGACTCTGCGTGATCTTCTTGGCATCGGTGCTGAAAACGATCGTTGCCTGGCGCTCGCCGTCCACTACCGGGAAATCCGCCGCACTGGCCAGTGGCGTAATGCCAATCAGGAATAAAATGCTCACTTCCGCCGCACTGGCCAGTGGCGTAATGCCAATCAGGAATAAAATGCTCACTGCAATGGCCCACATATTCGCTCTTCCTTTTACTTTTTCAGAGGTATTGCAGACGCCTGGACTGTCCCTTTAGTCACATTTCGGTCGTAGGTATTTTCAATCAGTTTCCAATACTTCCCAGTCGAACGACGATCCGTTGGCAATAGCCTGTTCCTCCACCAGTGGCTTTGCAACATTCCGCGCAATGTTGTGCTCGACAACGAGCTTGGAAATGCTGGTCTCAGCGTCTGGGTTCGTTTCGGACTGAGCCCGCAGCATTATGCCGTTCTTATGCACTCCCGGTTTCGAAGTGTAGAACAGGTTGTCATATATGTGCCCGCCCACACAGTCTGCCACAGAGATCGCTGCTCCCTGGTCATCCAGATTCGCCCGCAGTATGCAGTCGTGAATGTTGACTTGCAGACAGCCTCGATCCAGCTGAATGGTATTGCCCGGACCTTCTATCGGAAAGTGCTCGGAATCAGTGTAGCCGTTACACTCGAAGTAGCAGTTGTTAATGGTCAAACCACGCATTCCAGCGACGAAAATGGCGGCCTTGGGACAGTGTTCGAATCCACACCCTTCTATCCGCGAGCCATGCCCGCCGCGCAGCTCAATTCCAATTTTGGTCCTGCTGACGTAGCAGTCCCTTATGATGGCATTGTTGAAGTGGGCTCCACCGTAAAACCCAGCCTGGCCGCACCACCGGAAAATGGAGTGCAGAAAGCGACTTGACCAGCCCTCCGTGTACACTCCATAGGTTTGGGCACCGGAGATTCGACAGGAGGTCATCAGAAAAGAACTGTGCCACTTCAGATTGAGAGTGATGTTTCCTCCAGCAAGATACATGCTGTCCAACTGGCCGCTACGGCAGCCCTCACCATAAGCCAGCCCTGTCCAATCAATGCAGTTTTCCGTGTCTACCTGTTGTGAGATGATTGATTGGTACATGCCATCCCCGAATATGCGTATATCCTGGTACCATCCGCCTCCCGGCCTTTTGCGCGGAAGTATCTCGATTGCCTTACGGATCTTGTAGTTCCCCGCCGGCACATAGAGAGGCCTTTGTGCAGCTTCGGCAACTTTGATTGCTTCCTGGAAGGCCGGCTGCCTATAGTGGACCCCGTTGTCAAGACAGGCAGAGGGCTGTTGTTAAGATGCATTGTGCTAGCCTCGGCAGGGTCGGAGAGGGCTGGTCGCAGTATTGCTGGCGGTGGCCTTCCTGCTCAGCTACGTCTACACTGAGGGCTGCATCACCGAGCGGATGACCGTTTGCGCAGGCATCATCGCCGGTAGCACAGTCATGGCTGGTCAATTCAGAGTGAGAGACCTCTCACAAGCTTGCCAGTTTCTCATTCTGAGGTGTACACGGCTTGCATGGGGAAGGATTCACGGCCGATGCAGCGAACAGGAGGGCAAGGCAACGACTGGTATCACAAATCACAACCAGGTGGAGGAGATAATATGTGGGGCGTGGCGGTGAGCATCTTATGCGTGACTGCCATTACGACGCTGGCCAGTGCGGAGGATTTCCCCGTGGTGGACGGCGAGCGCCAGGCGACAATTGTATTCAGCCAGGAGGCTGTAAACCCACCAGAGAAGCCATGGCCCTTCATGATCGGCCCGGACAATCCTCATAAGGAGTTGGCTGAGTATATCGAAAAGACTACCGGGAGGCGACTCGCGGCAGTTAGCGAAAGCGAGTTAAAGCCAGGGGAGGCGCAGTTCCCGATCTACGTCGGCAACTGCCAAATTACTCAGGATGTCCTCGGCGAGCAGATAGAGGAACTCGACCGCGATGGTTACATGATAGTAGTAGAGCCCACGCGCGTCTTCCTGGTGGGGCCGCAGTGGCTTTCCACGTACTGGGCAGTTGGTCAGTTCCTACAGAATTACTTGGGAGTCCGCTGGCTGATCCCAGGAGCGCTGGGTGAGGACGTTATCCCGCAGGAGCGGATTGTGGTAAGTCCTACGAAGATCGTCGAAACGCCGAAGATCCTCTCACGGAAATGGTACGGAGTTGTCTGCGACGGCAGCTGCGAGTGGTCGCTGCGGCATCGTGTTGCTTTGTGGGAGTACGGTGGCTATCCCCTGCGGCACAGATACCACCACAATCTGTACAACATCTTTGACCCAGACAAGTATTACGATGAGCATCCCGAGTACTACCCGATACTCGCGGGCAAGCGCTTTCGTCCTGAGCACGGCAGCGCTGGGGGTTGGCAGCCGTGCATGACTGAGCCAGGGACCGTGCCGGTGGCTGCACAGGCAGCTCGTGACTACTTCGAGCAGCATCCCGAGCAAGAGTCGTTCGCTTTCGGCGTAAATGATGGTGGCGGGTATTGCGAGTGTCCCAACTGCCTGGCTTGGGCAAGCGTTGAAGGCGGGTGGGGAGGATATCCCGCCGCTTGTGCTTCGTATTCGCGCCTGTACTACTCGTGGTTGAGTCGAGTAGCCAAAGAGCTCGAGAAAACCTATCCCGACAAGCTGCTCGGCTGCCTAGCCTACTCGCTGGTGCTCGCTCCCCCGGACGGCGTGGAGTTGGATCGGAGCATTCTGCCCTATATTACCTTCACGATTGCCGATATGTATGCACCCCGATATCGCGATTCTGCTCGCCGCTTGGTCGAAAAGTGGGCAGAGAAGGTTGACCAGATCGGCTTTTACGACTATGCGTATGGGATGGGATTTGTTGTCCCTCGCCTCTACACCCATGTCCTTCAAGATACTCTCCGACACGGGATCGAACATAACCTCGCCGGTGTGTGCGCGGAGGTTGATCCTAACTGGGGGTTGGACGCTCCCCGATACTATCTCACTGCTGCCCTGTGGTGGAATCCCGATGTGAACATTGATGCGCTCTTCGACGAGTGGAACGAGCGGATGTTCCGGGAAGCGGCCGAGCCGATGAAGAAATATTTCGCGCGGTGTGAGCAGGCCTGGGTCAGCTACCAGGGCTACGAGCAATGGCCCTCTGACTTTGATATCTTTATGCGTACCCCCCAACTTGAGGTTTACACCCCCGAGGTCATTGAAGAGTGCACCGGTTACCTGGACGAAGCTGCTCGTCTGGCTACGGGCGAGCTAGTTAAAGAACGCGTACGTTTCTTCCGCAAGACTTGGCAGGACGTAACCCTGCTATTTGCTAATGCGTACTGGCCTAACCAGACCATCCGCAGGCTCATCGAGAATGACGAGCCCATACAACTGATGGCCAATGCGCTGCAGCAGCTCCCTAAGACGATGCCCCTTCACGAGTTTCAAAAAGAGATCAACAAACGCATTGGAAACGACCAGTTGGCCTTCTACCCCAGAGCAGCCCGCGACAAGGGGCACTGGCTACCGATTCCGGGTACCTGCCGGAGCTTTCTGGGACAGAACCTCTGTGTCACGAGTGCTGCTGATAAGACCTACCAGTGGTGCGTCGCTCGGTTAACTCCTGCGGCTCTCGAGCGGGCCAGAGCTGCGCGCATGCTTCACGCACGGACGGTTCAGCAGATGGTGGAAAAGCGTATCCGCGACGTCTTCCCTCCCGGGGGCTCAGCGGCGTACCAGAAGGCCGTGGCCGATATCCATACAATGGCTACGAAGGTCGTGGGCGTTGCCAGGGCGGCGTCTGCGCCCCGAATAGACGGAGTCTTGAACGACGAGGTTTGGCCTGAAGCGAGTGAACTATCGGGATTTGTCGTCAGGGGCAGCAGCTTGGCAATCCCGCAATGTCCGACGACCGCCCGGCTCGCCTACGATGACGAGAATCTGTACATGGGCGTGGAGTGTTCCCGACAAGTGGGGCGCTCAGAGCCGCCTCCCATAGCAGGCGACGTGACTTTCCCTCAGAAGTGGTGCGTGTTCGCTCCCCTCGACCGCGATGAGCCGGTTTTGCCTCGGAAGATACTTACCACCATTCCTGATGAAATTGAAGTCGCCGGGCACAAGCTCAACGCACAGTTTGTCACATCCACCGACAGCAAGTTCGACTTCGCGCCCCTCTTTGGGGGCACTTCGGTGGGACGGACGGCTTATGCCTTCCTGGAGCTGAAGGCCCTAGATGCCGGCCAAGTAACCCTGGGGATGGGCGCGGACTGGTGGATGCAGGCGTGGCTGGATGGGAACCTTATCTACGATACTCCCGAAGCAACCGGCAATGTTGAATGGCCTATATGTATCAGCAACCACCTGGTGAATATCAATTTGACTAAGGGCCGGCATGTGCTAGCAGTGCGCTTTATCAGCGGCAAGGCGAGTTCAGTTCTGGCTCTGGGCGGACCGAATGAACTGCGCACTGTCCCGCGGGCAGCTTGGATCAAGCCAGCACGGGAGCTAGTAGTCAGAACCAGGCCCTCTCAGCGGGACGCCTCCATGGATTTTGAAGACTATGTTGCGCTGATAATTCGTTCGGCGCAGTATCCGCAAACCTGGGCACACTTGCGGGTAAATCCGGCCGGTGCCCTATTCGACGAGTGGAATGACGGCTATGGTCCTGAGCCGCACTACAACTTCGATTGCGAGTGGGCGGCGCAGGTTTACCCGGACCGCTGGACAGTGGAGTTACGTCTGCCTCTGGCGCAGATTAAGCTCTTCCCCGCCACTGATCCGGTCGTGCGGATGAACCTGGTACGAAATATCGGGGCCGTGAGTGATCGCGACTGGGAATACGAGGTCTCAACGTGGTATCCCGAACCGCTGCGCGGCCCCCACTGGGATTTAGCTAATCAGGGGTGGCTGATTCTGGAGTAGTCACTTTTGCCAGGCACGACGCCGAATCGCGGGTGCGGGCACGTTCCGTGCATTCGCAGGCGATTGAGGGCTGGCCTCAGCACGCCGGCAGGTCCCAGAGGGCGCCGGGAGGCTGGAGGCGGACGACACTACTGGTGGTGATAGATCCACAACTCGATGAAGAGGGTGGCGTCGTCGATATCAATAACGCCATCCGGCTGACAGACGATGTTGGGCACCTGCCCGGTGTAGGGGGCAATATCACAACTGGCGTCAACCTGCGGCGGGTCCTGGTGGGCCCCTATCCACGCGGTGATGAACTGGATGGCATCGTCAATGTCCACTCCGCCGTCGCCATCGAAATCACCAACTATTGCCCCCGCGAAATCAATACCCGTCGCATCGCCCGCCGTCTCGTTAACCGTCTGCTCTCTGCTGGGGGGATCGAAGGTATAGCCCGCCCGGCTGGGGATGACCGTGTAAGTGCCTGATTCCAGCCCCGTTATCGCGTAGGTGCCATCGGGCCCCGTGGTAGCGGAGTGCCCATCGGCGCTGACTTCCACGTCGGCCAAGCCCTGGTCGGCGGTGTCGGTGACGGTGCCGGAGATGGAGTAGGCCCTGCTCACTGTCACCTCACAAGTACCGGAGCTAAGCACACCAATGACCCTGACCTGGTTATCCAATAGGCTCACTTCGTCCAGGCTCACCTCGCCACTACCCACGGTGCCGCCGACGGTAAATGTTATCGCGCATATATCAAAAGGCGCAGTGGCCGCAGGGGCAACCAGGCCGGTGATGTCTATCCGGCCGGGCTGGGTAGACTCGCTGAAGAACACAGCGTCCATGTCAGCGCCCTTGGTCACCGCAATGAGGTTACCTCCCACCGTGGCATCGTCGAAATCCAGTATATTGGGTACTACCACCGTAAAGGTAATCTGACCGCCGGCCAGGCCCGGGGCATCAGTGATCGCCACCGATACGTCAAACGGGTCAGTGTCAGTGGTGAGCTTGGCTACGCTGTCAGGCTCGAAAAAGATGCGGCAGGTGTTGTGCCTGCCGACGAAGTCAACGCCGGTGGCATTACCCTCGGTCTCGTTAACCGTTGCATCTCGGCTGACTGGGTCAAAGGTATACTCCGCCAAACTCGGCGTCACTGTGTAGGTCCCCGCCACCAGCCCGGCTATCGTG
>JALGTU010000148.1 GCA_029821195.1 Candidatus Zipacnadia bacterium | reverse complement strand
GGCTGGTAATACTTCTCGTACTGGGCGACATCCTTCAGCCGAAAATCGGCGGAGAAGTCAATGACCTTCAGCCCGCTGTCGAGCGCCTCGGCGACGATCTCCGCACCAACCTTATGCGGCAGGGCTGAACAGAGCACCTCCGCTCCGCGTTCCACCAACGGCGGCACTGCGCTCTCCTGGATGATTATGTCAATCTTGCCGGCGAGGTTCGGATACAGATCCGAAATCTGCTCGCCGACTGTAGTATGCCCGCCCAGGTAGACGATCTCCACCTCGGGGTGGCCCAGCAACAGCCTGATTAGCTCGGCGCCGCCGTATCCGGCCGCACCCAGTATGCCCACCTTGGTCATGGCTATTTCCTTACGCTAACTATGCAAATCTATCGGTACGACGGGCATCTCGCCCGTCGCTGCGTAGGACAGGCCAGACGCCTGTCCTACCAACTACCCCAACAGCCCTCGCTCCAGCATCCCTTCGGCGATCTGCACGACGTTGGTCGCTGCGCCTTTGCGCAGGTTATCGGCCACTATCCACAGATTCAGGCCGTTCTCAACGGTCTCATCCTGGCGAATCCGGCCCACCAGGACCATATCCTTGTATTCGTCCTGGCGCAGGTCAGCGGCAGTCGGATACTGCAGCTCCTCGGGCGCGTCGCGGTACTCGAGGGCATTGGGATCGTCCGTGGGACCATCAATGACCACCACACCGGGCGCCTCGCCCAGAATCTCCATCGCTTCCTCGCGGGTGATAGGCCGCTCGAACTCCAGGTTTACCGACTCGCTGTGCCCGATGGGAATCGGCACCCGCACCGCGGTGGCGGTGATCGGCATAGCCGGCTCATCGAGAATCTTGCGCGTCTCATTGACCATCTTCAGCTCTTCTTTGGTGTAGCCATCGGGCACGAAGCGGTCAATGTGCGGGATGCAGTCGAGCATTATCGGCCGGGCGAAGATGCTGGGGTCATATTCCGTCGGCTCGTCGCCCAGGCACTGCGGCAACTGCCGCTCCAGCTCCTCGACGGCCGCCTGCCCCCAGCCGCTGACCGACTGGTAGGAGGAGATCACCACTCGCTTGATGCCTGCAGCGCGGTGCAGCGGCGCCAGCACCACGACCAGTTGAATCGTCGAGCAGTTGGGGCTGGCGATGAGCTTGGTCTGCTCGCTGACCGTGCCCATATTGATCTCCGGCACTACCAGCGGCACCTGCGGGTCCAGCCGGAAGTCACTGCCGTTATCAATGCAGTAGGCGCCGTTATTGATGGCGGTCTCCGCCCACTCGACACTGGCGCCCTTGGCACCCTCGCGCCCGGCGAAGAAGACCACATCGAGGCCCTCGAGCAGCTCGGCCCGTGTCTCCTGGACATCGAACTCCTCACCGCCGAGCACCTCGCGACGCCTGCGGGTCGCCATCACCCGCAGGGGCTGGGCCAACGGGAAGCTGCGTTCCCGAAGGCAGGTTACGATCCGGTCGCCGACCGGCCCTACGCCAACTAGTGCGGCCCGTACGGCCACAGTCATCACCTCTTCTATGCGGTACGACAGGTGTCTCGCCTGTCGGCATTGGGGACAGGCGGGACGCCCGTCCTACCGTGTCGGAGCAAGACATCCTGCCTGCGCGTCCCTCCCACGGCAATAATCTGGTATGGCTTACAGAATCGTATCCAGCCCGTAGGTCAGCCCTTGTATCTGGAGAATCTTGCGCACTGCTAGCAACACGCCGGGAATGAAGCACTCGCGGCTGGTGGTGAGGTGCTCGATCTTGAGCACCTCGCCAGTGCCGCCTAATACTACTTCCTGGTTGGCGACATAGCCGGGCATCCTCACGCTGTGCACGTGGATGCCCTCGGTCTGCCCGCCGCGCGAGCCCGGGAGCTTTTCGTGCGCGGTCCGCACGTCGCGCAGGGGTCGCTCGCTCGCTGCCGTCATCTTTTCGGCGGTAATCAGCGCCGTGCCCGAGGGCGCGTCGGCTTTCTTCTCGTGATGACGCTCGATGATCTCGGCGTAGTCGAAGTTGCTGGCCGCCTCGGCGGCGAATTTCATCATCAGGTTCGCCCCGATGCTGAAGTTCGGCGCGATGATACAGGGAGTCTCTTTCTTTTGGCAGAGCCGCTCGACTACCTGGAGGTCCACCGGCGAGAGCCCGGTTGTTCCGACCACGCAGGCCACACCGGCATTCAGGGCAGCCTGGATATTGTCCAGGACCACGTCAGGATGGGTGAAATCAATCATGACCTGGGGCTGGCTCTCCTGCAGGGCCGAGGCCAGGTGCCCGCTGCAGACAACATCCTGGGGCGCGCCGGGAACGATATCGCTGAGCGGCTTGCCGCGGCCCGCCGGGTCCACGGCGCCGACTATCTCCATATCGGGCGCCTCGATGACGCCGGCTACCACATACCTGCCCATCTGCCCGCAGGCACCGGTGATCAGGACAGTTATATTTTCCCCCGGCATTTTCGCCCTCCGCTGAATGATCGTTTCTTGAGCAGTAAGTCGAAAGTATAGCAAATCAGCCCTGCGAATGCAAACTACTGGCACGGGTCCTGCGGAAAACGTGGGGACGCGGCTTGTGCTGGTGCAGTGAACTCCGCAGTGTGCCGGGATGTCAATAACTACACCTGGCACGACTCGCCACGTCAGTTGTACGTACGTGCGAATAATCCGGGCTGTTCGTTGACCACCGGAGGGCGATTTAGTATAATACTCGCTGCTATGAATATCCCTTTGGCCCGGCGGCAAAGCGGCCGAATTGCGCTATTGTGGGCGGCGGCGTTTGCTATTGCGGCGACTGGGCTGGTCGGTCCGGCGCAGGCTGATAAGAAGGTCTGGACGGCCTGGGTCAAGGCGGAAACGCTGAACGTGCGCAGCGGCCCGGGCACCGCTCGCCACAAGATCGGCACGCTGACCAAGGGTACCAAGGTCTTCGTAACCGCCTTCCGCAACCGGTGGTGCTGGGCCCGGCTGCCCGACGACAGTTGGGGCTGGGTAGCCGAATGGCTGCTGGAATTCTCCTACGACAAGGGCCGGCAGTTGGCGGAGGCGAGCTCGGCGGCGCGAAGTGCCTCTACTGCCAATCCCCCCGCCTGGATCAAAGTAGGCGCAGCCAATGTGCGCAGCGGCCCCGGGCTGGGTTACGACCGCTATGGCTCCCTGGGGCAGGGCACCAAGGTTTACAAAATCAGCCAGCGCGGCGAGTGGCTGAAGTGCCGGACGCCCGGCGGGGAGGGCTGGATCCGCCAGGATATGCTCGAGTTCAACGTCACGGCCGGCCGCAAGCTCGCCGAGGAGGCCGGCGATTCCGCCAGCAGCCGTGGCTTGCAGTCGGCGAAGGCGTATTGCGACGGCGAGAACGTGCGCCTGCGCAGTCGCCCGACCACCAACTCCGAGATTGTCGCGACCCTCAAGAAGGGGCAGGTTCTCTACGTCTTTGGTGAAAAGGGCGACTGGAAGCAGGTGACCGTCCACGGCGGCAATACCGGCTGGATTGCCGGGTGGCTTGTCAAGTATGAGGACGGCAGGGACTCGCGGGACGCGGGGCTGGTCCCGCTGCCCGAGCCTCCTGATTTCCCCTCGCCGGAGTACCACCAGCCGCCCCCGCCCAGCGAAGAGCTCTTTGCCTGGATTGACGGGGAGCCGGTGAACGTCCGCAGTGGCCCCAGTACTGACCACGCCGTGCAATTCCAGCTGCACCGTGGGGTTCAGGTCGAGGTCCTGGGTGCCGAGGGCCACTGGTGCCAGGTGAAGACGCCGCAAGGCAAGACTGGCTGGGTCGCCGGCTGGGTCATCAGCTTTCTGCCGCTGGGAGAGGCCGTTACCACCGAGCAGAACGGCGAGCAGGTCGAGGTCAAAGTCGGCTGGGTGGCCCGGCCCGAGGTCAACTTGCGCGAGGGCCCGAGCACAGAGCATAAGGAAATCGGCGAGCTGGTCCTCAGCACCCAGGTAATAATCACCGACCAGCAGGGCGAGTGGTACAAGGTCCTGCTCGACAACGGTGAGACCGGCTGGGTGGCCAGTTGGCTGATTGACACCCGCGAGGAGCGCATTGCCCGGCAAGAAGGTGGCGCACCGGCCAGCCCCTCCAGCCGTAACAAGGGCAGTCAAATCATCCAGACGGCGCTGAAGTACCTGGGGCACCCTTACGTACGGGGCGGGGAGAGTCCGGGGGGCTTTGACTGCTCGGGCTTTGTGCAGTACGTAATGGGCCGCCACGGCATCAAGGTGGGCCGTACCTGTCCGGGCCTGTTCCTGCAGGGCAGACCGGTCTCGCGGAGCCAGCTTCAGCCCGGCGATGTGGTCTTCTTCAAGAATACCTATCGGAGGGGGCTGTCCCACGTCGGCCTCTACATCAATGACAACAAGTTCATTCATGCCTCCAATTCTCGCTCGGGGGTGAAGATCAGCCGCATTACCGACAGCTACTACGCGCCCCGTTACGCCGGGGCCAAGCGGATGCACTGAGGCCCCGGGCGACAAACCACCGATTACGGTCCACTAAACTGCCAAGAGGTGATGTGGTGAGCGCTTCTGTTAACCTTGACGCCGACATTTTCCGCGCCTACGACATCCGTGGCGAGGTCGGTACCCAGATTACTCCCGACGTCGTCCGCACCATCGCCCAGGCCTACGCCAGCCGCTTTCCCGATCCGGCCCGCACCACGCTCGTGGTCGGCCGTGACTTGCGGCCATCTTCCGAGGAGCTGTCTCAGGCGGCGGTGGAGGGCCTGCTGAGCTGCGGCTGTCGGGTCATTGACATCGGCCAGACGCCCGTGCCGGTCGTCTACTTTGCCATAGGTCTGTGGGAGGCCGATGGCGGGATGGGCATCACCGCTTCGCATCGCCCGCCGCAGTACAACGGCATCAAGCTCCGCCTGCGCGACTGGCCCTTCTTTGGTGACCAGCTCCAGGAGCTTTATCAGCAGGCGGCCGCAGGTGATTTCGTCAGCGGCACCGGCAGTTATGAAGAGCGCGACATCTGGCCGGAGTATTTTGAGATCGCTGCGGCCCAGGTCAGTGCCCAGCGCCCGATGAAAGTCGTCCTGGACCTGGGTAACGGCTGCGGCACGTTTAATGCGCCCCGGCTGCTCGAATCAATAGGATGTGAGCTGGAGTTGTTGTTCGCCGAGCCTGACGGCACCTTCCCCAATCGTTCGCCCGACCCGCTCAGCGAGGAGGCAATGACCCAGTGCGCACAGCGCGTGGTGGCGACCGGTGCGGAGCTGGGGATCGCAATTGACGCCGACGGCGACCGCATCTCGGTCGTGGATCACACCGGCGCGATGGTCTGGCCGGATAACTATGTCACGCCGATCTGTCGGGAAGTCCTCGCCGAGGGCCCGGCGACCATCGTCACGGAGGTGCGCTGCTCGCAGGCGACAATCGAGCAGATCGAGCAGTGGGGCGGCCAAGTGGAGATGGTGGCCTGCGGCTACCCGTTCATTCTTGACGGCATGCGCCGACTGAATTCGCCGCTGGGCTTCGAGACCTCGGGGCACTGCTACTTCGGCAACCCCTACATCAAGTTTGACGATGCGGCCTACGCCGCCGCCCGGCTGGTGGGCAGCCTCTCGCGCCAGGACAAGCCGCTGCGTGATATTGTGGCCGAACTGCCTGAGTACTTCCCGGCGCCAGAAATGCGGATGGATTGCTCGGAGGCGCTCAAGTGGTCGGTGGTCGAGCAAGTGGCGGGCAGTTACCGAGACGAGTACCCGGTGCTGGAAGTGGACGGAGCCCGCGTCCAGCTTCCCGAGGGCTGGGCACTCATCCGCGCCTCAAATACCGCCGCTGGGCACTCATCCGCGCCTCAAATACCGCCGATGAGCTGGTGATGCGCTGGGAGGGCAAAACTCCCGAGGCCCGCGATCGCATCGGCGAGGAGCTGGTGGCCCGCGTGAAGGCACATTTGTGATGTCTGTGTCATGCTACCTTCGCCGTAGAAGCGACATTCTTGTCGCGACCTCGTCCGGTGCGCAACCTCATCGCGACAAGAATGTCGCTCCTACCAGATAACATACAATTGCCGCCTACCGTTTCTCGAGGTGATGGTGCCAATGCACGAGAACCAGGCGCTGGTTGAATACCTGCGGCGGTCGTATACGGCGGTGGACGGGCTGTGGTTCGTGATGGTCGAGGAGGCGCACGACTTCGACCATGCCCTGGCGCTGGATGAGCGGGTCTGGCAAATTCTGCCCAAGATCCAGGCGCGCAAGGCCCGCGAGGTCCTCGGCATCACTGGATTCTGCCCAAGATCCAGGCGCGCAAGGCCCGCGAGGTCCTCGGCATCACTGGCAATTCCCTCGCTGAGTTGACCGCTTGTTTCAGCCTGAAGCTCGAGGCCGACGGGCATACCTTTCACATAGAGGAATTGCCCGACGGCGTGGTGTTCGTTGTCACTCGCTGCCAGTGGCGGGAGCTCCTACGTGCCTCGGGCCGCGAGCACCTGGAAGAACGCATCAGCAGCGTCATCTGGCCGGCAGAACTGGCGGGCTGGTGCGGGGAGTTCGATAGCGAGTTCGAGTTTGAGTACCTCGATGAATCAGGCGAGGCCGAGGAATACCGGATTATCTTTAGACCGGATTATTCATAAACGGCTTGTGAAACCCGCTTTTTAGGCAAAAAAAGCCGGTTTCCCCCACCTTTCCGGCAAAAACTTTGAAAGTTAACGTAGTTGATAGTTGCATCGTATCGCTTTTCACAACGAACTGTGAACTGCCGTCCATGCCTTTTGAGGGTCACCTGCACGTCTTTCCAAGGCTCATCCCTTATTATCTTCGTGAATGCTGCAGGTTAGAGGCTGCCCGTGAGCCTTCTCTGCCGTTGTCGGCCTCTATCTGTTGTTGTCTGTCTTTATCTGCTGTTATCTGCCTCTATCTGCCGTCTGATCTGTCTCCCACGCAAAGCCGTAGACCTCGGGGTGGCGCGTGCCCAGCATCTCCACGCGGTGTTCCTCGCCCGCGGACAGGTCGAGCGTATGGAGCAGGTATTCGGTATCTTCGGCGACCAGGCGC
>JALGTU010000026.1 GCA_029821195.1 Candidatus Zipacnadia bacterium | reverse complement strand
TGGGTCTGGCCCTGTTGGCCGGGCGGGAGGTGCTCCCGTGATCCTCGAGCGGCTCAGCGTGCACAACTTCGGCTGCCTGGGTGACGCCGACTTTGAGTTCGACCGCGGCCTTAATATCATCCGCGGACCCAACGAAGCGGGCAAGTCCACCCTCCAGGAGGCTCTGCTCATGCTGCTTTTCGTTAAGGCCACTACCACCGGCAAGGACTGGGAACGGCTTCAGACCTGGCGTGCGCCGGAGATGTACACGCTTTCGGCAGAATTCACCGCGGCGGACCGGCAGTGGCGACTGAGCAAGGATTTCGCTGCGAAGAAGGCCTCGCTCACCGATGTGGCCTCGGGTGACGAGTGGACCGATCACGACGAGGTGCAGGAGAAGCTCGGTGAGCTGCTCGGCACCGGCTCGCGCGACGTCTACGAAAGCACCGCCGCTATTCGTCAGCGGGAGGTAGCGACGCTGGGGGCCAGCAGCGAGCTGGGCGAGATGCTTCAGGAGACGATTTCCGGCACGGCCCGGGGGGTCAGCGTGCCTGGTATCCTCGACAAGCTCGACCGGGCTCTGGGCGATTTGCAGCGCGGTCTGGAACGCTCCGCACCCAAGAATCCCGGCCCCTTGGTTATCATCAAGGGCAAAATCAAGGACTTGAAGGGCAAGCTGGAAAAGCTTAGGCAGCAGGGAGATAAGGTCACTGGCGCCCGGCAGCGTCTGCGCGAGGCCGAGCAGGAGCTTGAGGAGCTGGAGCCGCGCATTGAGCAGGCCGAGGACGTGCTGAAAAAAGCTGACCTGCGCCGTAGACTCGAGGAGCAACGGGAAAAGACCGAAGACGATTGGGTCCGCCTGCACGGGCGCGTTGAAGAGGCCGAGCGGCTGGAACGCCAGATCGCCGACCTGGGTGAGGTCGCGCAATTGGAGCAGGAACGCCGTGACGCCGAGCAGGCTGTACATAACTTGCGTGCGCGGAGCCGGGGTCGGCTAGTACAGGTAGCCGCTGGGATGGGTCTGGTTCTCGTTGGTTTGGCAGGTGCGGGTATATCCTCGGTGTGGTGGCTTCTTCTAGCAGCGGTGGGTGCAGCTCTGGCGCTTGTTGGGTCTATGTCGCGGCCCGCGCCGGCGGTACTGAAACTGGCCGGCCGCCTCGAAGAGATCGAGTCGCGCCTGGCGACCCAGCGAGAACTGTGGGCGGAACTACGCGGCGTGCTTGGCTCCCAACAGCTTGGCGAGATGCGGGATCACCTGGCCCGCCTGGCCCTGGAACGCGCCACGACTCAGCAGCAGCTCGAGTCGCCTGACCTGGCCCACATTGACCTCGATACGATGAAGATCGAGGAGCTACGCCGCCAACTCGAGCGCGACACGGAACGCGAGAAGTCACTGCAGCGCGAGCAGATTGAGACCAACATTATCATCCGTAGTTCGGAGTATGACGTGGAAGAGGAACTGCGCACGCAGGAGCAGCTCGACGCCGCGCAGGAGCGGCAAAGCCGCCTGCGCCATAAGGAGGCGGTCTACCAGCTTACTAGGGAGGTGCTCGCCGAAGCCTACCACGAGACTCTGGGGCGCACTACCGATGCCCTCGAGCCCCGCGTCGTCGAACTGCTCAATACCATCACCCTGGGGCGTTATGACGCAGTGCGCGTGGACAGCGATAGCTTTGCGCCGGTGGTATACTCAGTGGAGAAAGGGGCGGAGGCGGAGCCTGACGAACTCAGTTGTGCCACCGGAGAACAGCTCTACCTTGCGGCGCGGCTGGCGCTCACCGAGGTGCTCTGGCCGGATGAGGGCCCGCCGCTGCTGCTCGACGACCCCCTGGTTAACTTCGATCCGCAGCGCGCCGCCACCACGCTCGAGCTACTGGCCGACTTCGCCCAGGCCCGGCAGATCCTCTTCTTCACCTGTTCGTCGCGTTTCGACGGATACGCCGGGCGCTTGATTCAGCTACCCGCCCCGGCAGGCCCGGTGTGATAGTGAGAACCTGAACTTGGCCCCAGAGGAATCGCTGCGACGGGCAGGAGTTTCCCTCCCGCCGAGAATTTGTGCTATACTGGGCGGGAGCGGGGAGGTCTGACGGGGCTCTGTGACGAACTGCCTTGCGTAAGGGACAGTTGGTAAGGCAGCTTGGGAGCTTCCAGTGAACCGGTCGGCGGTCCCCAGGGCATATCCGCCGGCGGGAGGATGCCGGTCGTCCGTATGCTTAATGGGAGGGATATAGATGGAACAACAGGTTAGCCCTGCTGTGGTAATCGTGGTGCTCATTTTGGTGGTAGCGATTGTGGTGGCACTCTGGTTCCTGGTCGCCCAGGGCCGTGAGACCGAGGAAGGAGCTACCGAACTCCCCGCAGACCACATCGCCACCCCGGCGGCTACAGAAGGCGAGACGTCATCGGGGGAGGAGGCTGGCGCAGAGCAACCGGCGGCTGAAGAGGCCGGGGCCGCGGCAACCGAGGGCACCGGCGCTGAGCAGCCCGAGGCGGCGGTGACTACCGAGACGGAAGAGGAAGAAGCCCTCGAGGGCGAGGCGTCGGCACCCTCGCCTCTAGAGACTTCTGAAGCGCCCGCGGCAGATGCCCCCGCAACCCCGCCCGAAGAGACGGGGGCCACTCCACAGGTAGACTAAGCGGCGCCTCGCACCCGGGCGAATGGTCTTTGCGACTCACCAGCAAGAAGCCGCCGACACGATGCGCTAATCATCGTATCGGCGGTTTGTCGTCTACTTTCTGTTGCCCAAGTGCCGGGCGCTATCGGCAGGCTCGCTGGCATCAACCTACCTAGGTTGCGGGGAGGGGCGCTGGCGGGGTCAGCTTGAACTTCATTTTCACCGTCAGCGGCAAGGTATAGTCCGGGGTGACGCCGTCGAACTTGATGCTGCCTGCGCCCTGGGCTTTCCGCACTACCAGTGTCTGCGGATCACACCTGTGGGTTAGTTTGGCAATGGTCACCTGGGCGTTGGCTACCGTCATCTGCTGCTCGGGCATCATCGGGTTGAAGGTCTGGACCTCGGGCAGCGTGCCCTGGCCAGTTGACTCGATGATGACCTCGTCGGCCGTAGAGCTGACCAACCGACTGCGCATCGTGAGCCGGATCTGCCCGCCGCCCGGCAGATTGACAAGCAGTTGCGACTCCCATGTCTCGCCCGGTGCCGGTATCTCCAGGGGCAGCAGGGGCAGCATGCTGAACGCGGCCAAGGCGGTGAGAGCGTCCGCGCCCGACGACAAATCACCGCTAGGTATCCTCCGTATGACTTCGTGCGCCCGCACCCGGGCATGCTCATCAACTGTCAGCGTGATTATCTGGGGCCCTGGTGCGCTGCGTTCTTCGCCGAACATGCGGCCTCGCATGTCGGTGAGCGTCAGGGCTACCTTGGTCGCTTGGTCTTGTTCGGGCGACCGAGCAAACTCGGCCAGAACCTTGGCCGCCGCATCTCCGGTCATGCCCATTGGGCTATCCTGGAGAAAGACGTCCAGCAGGTCCATTTTCATCTGGTAGGCCATACTCGAGCCGAACTGGGGTGTGTAGAGAAGCTCGGGGTCGGCCCCGCCCGCATCGGGCTCCTGGTCGGCGAAGACAACGCCCACCAACAGCATCGAACAGATCAACGCAACTACGCTCCAGTTGTGCATCGGATCACCTTCTCCTCACAGATTGCTGCTGCGGGCTGAGGGCCACACAGTGGGCTCGATGTTCAGGTCATTATTATATATAACAAAGCAAGGCGGTGTAAAGTTCGGTTCCACCCAAGATCGCGCAGGTGCATCAGGCCGCCCGTCGCTCGCACGTTCGCGACCACGGCTTGACGATGCGCGGCTTTTCTGCTATTCTGTGCACGCTGACGTAAGCGCTGAGTGGAGGGCACGGCCGCTACTTGTCCGGCTTGCTTCTAGCGAGGAGATCTGTGGCAAGCGGCGGGCAGCGCCGGCATATATTGCAGCTGCTTTATGTGCGTCTCACCCAAAGTGCCGTCTTCATCAGCGAAATCCTAGCGTTAACCGTGTTGGGCAGCGCTCGCGGTAGCGGCCTGCCAAGCGGTGCGGTTCGCCCAGACCCTCTCCTCGCTCCGGCGAACCGAAGAACGGAGACAATATTGTGGCACTGGCAACTATGAAGGACCTTCTGGAGGCGGGGGTACACTTTGGGCACCCCACCCGCCGCTGGAACCCCAAGATGCGCGACTACATCTACCACTCGCGCAACGACATCTACATCATTGATCTCCACCAGACTCTGCGTCTGCTCGAGGAGGCCTACCAGTTCGTGCGGGACCTCGCCGAGCAGGGCGGCATACTGCTGTTTGTCGGCACCAAGCGGCAGGCCCAGGACACCATTGAGGAGCAGGCCCAGCGCTGTGGCATGCCCCATGTCAATAAGCGCTGGCTCGGGGGTATGCTGACCAACTTCTCCACCATTCGCCAGCGCGTTCGCTATCTGGAAAAGCTTATTGCCGCCGAGGAATCTGGCGAGTGGCGGCGACTGACCAAGAAAGAAGCACTCTCCCGACAGCGCGAGAAAGAGAAGCTCCTGATCAGCTTGGGCGGCATCCGCAACATGCCCGAGACTCCAGACGCGGTCTTCGTCGTTGATGTCGGTCGCGAGGAGCTGGCCGTCGCCGAGGCTAACAAGCTCGGCCTGCCGGTCATCGCGCTGGTAGATACCAATTGTGACCCCGATCCGATTGACTACGTGATTGCCGGCAACGATGATGCTATTCGGGCGATTCGGCTGGTTACCACCAAGATGGCCGACGCCGTCATCGAGGGCCGCGGTGCATATGAAGCCAGCCTCGCCGAGCAGGAAGCTATCGCCGCCAAGGCACTCGGGGAGGAAGAGGTCATACCGTACCGGCCTGCCGAGGTTTTTGCCGATGAAGATGGCCTGCTCGAGGAACAGTTCGTTATCTTGCCCGAGGCTCAAGAGCCGGAGGAGTCGGGCGAATCAGTACCTGAATAACCTACGTGGCAGCATAAGCAGGAGGATCTTTTAATGGCTGTTTCCACCGAAGATATCAAGAGACTACGCCAGCAGACCGGGGCTGGTGTGATGGACTGCAAGGCAGCTCTGGTTGAAGCAGAAGGCGACTTCGACGAAGCCGTCGCCATCTTGCGCAAAAGAGGCATACAGATCGCGGCCAAGCGCCATGCCAGACAGGCCACTGAGGGGATCGTATTTGCCTACATCCACGGTGGCGCCCAAGTCGGTGTGCTGGTCGAGGTCAACTGCGAGAGCGACTTCGTGGCCCGCACCGAGGATTTTCAGGACTTTGCCAAGAATGTCGCTATGCAGGTGGCGGCCCTCCAACCGGGCTGGGTTGCACCCGAAGACGTGCCCGAAGAAGTCATGGCTCGTGAGCGCGAGATTCTCACCGAGCAGGCCCACGCCGAGGGCAAGCCGGACCACATTGTGGCGCAGATGGTCGAAGGCCGGCTGAAGAAGTTCTATGAGCAGAACTGCCTGATGAATCAGCCCTATATCCGCGACGACAGCATCACCATTGCAGACTTGCTCAATGACCTGGTGGCGAAGATGGGCGAGAAGATCCTGGTCCGCCGCTTCGTCCGCTACCAGGTCGGAGAGGAGTTGGATTGAACCCGAGCCGCAGTCCTCGCACGAAGTGCCAGCGGGCCTTGCTTAAGCTCAGCGGGCAGTCCTTCAGCGGCCCAGACAGTTTCGGGATTGACTGGGCGACGGTACAGAGTATTGCCCGGGAAATTGGGCGTTGTGTTGAGCAGGACCGCCAGGTGGCAGCGGTGGTCGGTGCGGGAAACATCTGGCGCGGCCTGGCCGCCGCGGAATTGGGTATGGACCGTGCCACTGCCGATTATGCCGGTATGGTCGCCACCGTCGTTAACTCCCTGGCCCTCCAGGACGCTCTGGAACGCCTGGGTCTGGAGACGCGGGTGCAGAGCGCCATTGAAATGCGTCAGATCGCTGAGCCATTCATCCGCCGGCGCGCGATTCGCCACCTGGAGAAAGGGCGGGTAGTGATCTTTGCCTGCGGCACCGGCAACCCCTTCTTCACCACCGATACCGCTGCTGTGCTCCGGGCTGCCGAAATCGGCGCCGATGTCGTAATCAAGGCCACCGATGTTGATGGTGTCTACGATAAAGACCCCCAGGAGCACGATGACGCCCGCCTCTTTGCCAGTATCAACTACCTGGATGTGCTCAGCCGGGGTCTGAAGGTGATGGATGCCACGGCCATTTCCCTAAGTATGGACAATCAGTTGCCCATAGTCGTCTGCAACCTCACCGGTCCCGGCAACATTCAGCGTGTCCTGGACGGCGAGACAGTCGGTAGTTATGTGGCTGACTGTGAAACAGTCTTTGCTGACGAGTAGGAGGGCGGCTGAGCTGGCGGATTGACCATTCTGGCCGGAGGAGATGATCTTATGGACAGATTGATCGCGGCGCACAAGCAGGAGATGGAGTTGGCTGTGGAGGTTGCTGAGGAGCAGTTGGCCAGTATCCGCACCGGCCGCGCCTCACTGGCTGTCCTCAATCCTGTGAAGGTTGACTACTACGGCGCGAAGCTGCCGATCAACCAGCTCGCTACCATCTCGGTGCCGGAGCCGCGCCTCATCGTCATCACTCCCTGGGACAAGTCCAGCCTCGCGGAGATTGAAAAAGCGATACTGACTTCTGATATCGGACTAACGCCGAGCAGTGATGGAACGGTCATTCGCCTGGCTATTCCTACGCTGACCGAAGAGCGCCGCGAAGAGCTGGTCAAGGTCGCCCAGAAGATGGCGGAGGAGACTCGGGTGAATATCCGCAACATCCGCCGCGACGTCAACGCTGGCATCGAGAAGATGGAGAAAAACGAGGGACTCTCGGAGGATGAAGTGCGGCGGGGCAAGCAGGAAGTCCAGGAGATGACCGACGAGTTCATCGAAAAGGTGGACGAGATCCTCGAAACGAAAGTCGCCGAAATCAGGGAGATATGAGCGAGGCCGCGCCCAATGCTGTGGGCCAGAGCGTGGCCCAGGCCCGGGAGTTACTCGAAGCGGCCGGCTGGGAAATAGTGCAGATTGAGGAAACCCGGCCCCCGGACAAGTACCGAGAGCCCGACGGCCCACTGCGGGTCATCCAGCAGCGCCAGGTAGGGCCGGGGCGAGTAAGGTTGGTCGTCGCCCGGCAGATTGACCTTAGCAACCGGTAGGACAGACCTGGAGGTGTGCCAAGCCCTTGTCGCAGTCCACGAGTAACCTGAAAGACAAACTACCGCCTGATTGCCAGGTCCCCGCGCATATTGCCATAATAATGGATGGCAATGGCCGCTGGGCCCAGCAGCACGGCCTCAGCCGCCTGGAGGGGCACTTCGAGGGTCGCAAAGCTACCCACCGCGTGGTCGAAGCCTGCGCCGAGCTGGGTGTTCAGGCGCTTTCGTTGTATGCCTTCAGCGCGGAAAACTGGGCCCGGCCGGGCGACGAGGTCAGCGGCTTGATGACCCTGATCGAACAATCGCTGCGCGAAGAGCTCGATGATCTGATCGGTGGCGACATCCGCTTTATTGCTTCGGGGCGGCATGAGGAGCTGCCGGAGTCCCTTCAGCGGACGCTATCCGAGGCCGAAGCGCGCACCGTTGACAACGATGGGATGGTGCTCAACCTACTTATCAACTACGGCGGCCGGGCCGAGATCGTGGACGCAGTCCGGGCGCTGGCTGGCCGGGTCCAGAGCGGCGAGCTTGCTCCCGAGGATATTGACGAGGCGGCCTTGGGTGCACACCTTTACGCGCCGGAGCTGCCCGACCCCGACCTGCTGTTGCGCCCCGGCGGCGAGATGCGCGTCAGCAATTTCCTGCTCTGGGAAATTGCCTACGCCGAGATCGTGGTGATGCCGGTGTTATGGCCTGACTTTACCGGCGACCATCTCGTCGAAGCCATTGAAGAGTATAACGAGCGGCAGCGCCGGTTTGGCCGTGTTCCCGACGCAGAATAGTTGTCAGAGAAGTCTCTAAGGAGGTAAGTGCTGATGCGTATCCTGTTCGTTGCCGCATTTCTGGTGCTTTTGATTGCAGGGGCTACCAGCGTCTGGGCGCAGGAAACTCAGGAAGCTGGGGAGATCGTCATTTACGGCAGTTACGAAGAAGTGCCCACTGTCGGTTGGTGGCCGCCGGAGGCCTCCGGTGTTGTTGCAGTTGGGTCGGCTGCGTTCTTCGAGATCCCGGGCAATGGCGGGGGATTGCCGTTAGCGACCCGCTGTGAGATTGTTGATGCCCGGATCACGGCCATCCTCTCCGACGGCATCACCGGTCCAGTTTACGTCGGCGCTATCCGCGGCCAGCCTACCGTGTATGTTGGCCCGTACCGGCTAATCACAGTTTACCACGAAGACGCTGTGAACGCCGGCGTGTGCTGTGCTTGCAAGCTGGCCAACAAGTGGGCGAACTCTACCGCTGCCGCCCTGCTCCAGGTCCTGCCCAGCAGCTACGCATCGCCCGCCGCCCTCGCCGCGGACCGCGCCGAGGCCGAGGCAGTCCTGGGCCATCCGCTGCCCCCGGTCGAGACGATAGATTGAGGGCGTTGGCCGGTGCGGCTGGATGAGCTGGGCGAGTTTGGCTTCATAGCAAGAGTCGCAGATTTCGTTGGCGAACCACGGGGAGCTGTGGTCGTGGGCATCGGTGATGACGCTGCGGTTCTGAAGACCAGCGGCGAGGGTCATCTGCTGGTCACCACCGATGCCTTCGTTGAGGGCCGGCATTTCCGGCGCGAGTGGCTCTCTGCTGAGCAGATCGGCACGCGGGCGGCTTGTGCGGCTATAAGCGACATTGCGGCGATGGGTGGGGAAGCGCTGGCCGTTTTTGTCTCTCTGGGGTTACCTGGGGGCGAAGAGGCCGCCTTTGGCGAGCAGCTTATGCGCGGCATCCACAATGTCGCGACCGAGTATGACGCAAGCCTCGCCGGCGGCGATACCTTTGCCAGTCCCTCGGGCATCTGCCTCGATGTGGTCGTGGTGGGGCAGGTGGACCGCCCCTGGCTGCGCAGTGCGGCCCGGCCGGGCGATATCCTGCTCGTCAGCGGCACCCTCGGCGAAGCAGCCGCGGCTTTTCACCTCCTCGATTCGGGAGCTGCGCCGCACGCCGAGGGGCTCCCCACAGCCCTGCATAATAGGTTTGTGCGACCAACGCCCCAGCTTGCCCTGGCGCAGGCTCTGGCGGAATTGGCCGCGCCGCCGGCAGCGATTGACATCAGTGACGGGCTGGCCCAGGATGCCGGCCATATCGCCGAGCGCAGCGAAGTTGCCCTGACCATCGAGGCGGATTGCGTTCCCCTCTCGCCAGCCTGTTATGAAGTGGCCGCCGAGCTGGGCGCTGATCCGGTGCTTTGGGCCTTGACCAGCGGCGAGGAGTACGAGCTTCTGCTGGCGATGCCATCAGCGCACGCGGAGCAGGCGGTCGCCCAGGCCCAGCAAGTTGGCGTTGTGCTGACGCGCATCGGTTCGGTCAAGGCGGGCAGTGGCGTAACGGTGCTCGGCAGTGATGGCAGCCCGATCGAGTTTGAGCGCGGCGGCTGGAATCATTTTGCCCCGCAATAGGGAAGACCAGTCATAATTCCGGGCAGGGTGCTCCGGTCGGCCCTGGCCTTCCCCCCTCTCCGGCAGGGAGAGGGGCCGGGGGTGAGGCCGCCGTATTCCGCAGGTAGGTGGGGAAGACCAAGCTATGAGTCAGGACGCACGCACAACCGAGACTCAACCGCAGCCACCACGCGGCGGCTCTGTGCCTTCGTGGCTGCGGGTGAAGATAAGAAAGGGACAACTCAGCCAGAACACGCGCCGCCTGCTGGGCCGGCATGGTGTAGCCACCGTCTGCGAGCAGGCGCGCTGCCCGAATATCGGGGAGTGCTACGGCTGTGGCACGGCGACTTTCCTGATAATGGGCACCATCTGCACCCGCGACTGCCGCTTCTGCGCTATCGCCAGCGGGCAACCCCAGCCGCTGGATGCCCAAGAGCCTGAGCGCGTTGCTGCAGCGGCCGCTGAGCTGGGCCTCGATTTCGTAGTCGTGACCTCCGTCACCCGCGACGACCTGCCCGACGGCGGCGCCGCCCACTTTGCTCAGACTATCCAGGCTATTCGCTGGCGGCTTCCTGACGCCGGCGTCGAGGTACTCACGCCCGACTTCCGGGGTGACGAGTCTGCTGTCGCGACGGTGCTGGCAGCCGGCCCGACGGTCTTCAACCACAACGTCGAGACGGTCCGCCGACTTCAGGCCGAAGTTCGGCCCCAGGCCGATTATGACCGTTCACTGCGTGTCCTGGCAACGGCTCACGAGATGGCTCCGGAGCTGCCCATCAAGTCGGGGCTTATCGTCGGTTTCGGCGAGACCAGCGAGGAGATCCGCGCGACGATGGCCGACCTGGCCGGGGCGGGCATCAGCATCCTGACGATCGGCCAGTACCTCCAGCCCACCCGCCGGCACTGGCCGGTCAGCCGCTACATCCCCCCCGAGGAGTTCGAGCTGTACCAGCACTGGGGCCAAGAGGCGGGCATTGCCCAGACTATCTCTGGCCCATTCGTCCGCAGTAGTTACCACGCGGCGGAGGCCGCTCGCGCAGTCTTGGCGAAATAGACGGTAGCACAGGCTGCCAGCGTATGTGCGCTTGCCGTCTGCATTAGCTCGGCCCAGGCGAGTGATTGTTGTGCTGCGGCGCATCACAAAAGCCCTCCTAATCTGCCTGGCAGTGCTTCTTCTGCTGGCCGTTGCCGGCGTGTACCTGGCCAGCCGGACTGACTGGGTGCGTGCCCAGTTGCGCGCCCTGATCGCTGAGCAGATAGCGGAGCGCAGCGGCCGGGAGGTCCAGGTCGGGGAGATCAGCGGCGATCTGCTCAGCGGCGTGGTGATCAACAACTTCGCCATTGCTGCGGAGAGCAAGCTCGAAGAGGGCGTCATCCTCGCGGCCGAGCGCATCCGGATAAGCTATGACCTCTTCGCCGTCCTGCGGGGCAGAGCGCCGGTGGCCTGCATTCAGCGCGTGGAACTGGAGCAGGCTTATGCTGATCTCGTCCGCGACGAAAAGGGAGTCATCAATCTCACCCAGATCTTTCCGCCAGCCGAACCGCCCGTTGTCGTGCCTCCTGAGCAGCGCTTCCGTGGCCAGATTGTCATCCGCGACAACGTGATTGACTACCGCGACGAGGCAGCTCCGACCCGCGATGGCCAGCCGCTCGAAATGCGCTTTACCGACGTGCAGGGCGAGGTGCTGGTTAGCCAGTATGGTCCGCTGACGGCTCACCTCGAGGCCACTGCGGCCGACGAGCGCTTCTCGTCGCTGGCTCTCGACGTCAGGGCTGACACCGAGAAGAATATCTTCTCCGTAGACGGCACGCTCGGCGGCGTTGACGCCACGTGGTGGTATGATCGCTTCGCCCAGTCCCCCGACTTTCAACTGACCGGCGGGCGCCTTGCTGGCCGGTTCACGGTATGGTCCGGCCCGAGTGGCGAGGAAGGCAGTGACCTGGATTATTGTGCTTACGCGCGGATATCCGGTGCTACCGCCCGCATCGCTGCGCTTGGCGACCCGGTCAGCTTTGCTGGCGAGGTCGCCGTGACGCCCGAGGGCGCGCAGATCGAGACCCTCACTGCCCGGTGGGCGCAGGCCCAGGTTCAGGCGGTGGGCAGCATCTTCGACTGGTCGCACCCGTGCCTGGACTTGGCGGTGCAAGTCAGCAATCTGCCCTCGGGTTCGCTCCTCGATCTGCTACCGCTGCAGACGCGGCAGTCGCTGGATATGCTCGAGCAGGCCGATCGGATTGACGCCGACCTCCAGATAGTGGGCGCTCCCCCCGATCTGACCATTGATCTTACGGCGCAGTTGGCGGGGCAGTGTCGGGTAGTCCTGGCGGACGACGTCCACCTGACGCTCAGTGGGCTGGAGGTGCAGGCCGCTGTACCCAATGTGGCGGCCCAGGCGGTCGCAGCTCACGTCTCTGCCCAGCAAATCAGCGTCAGCCCCTTGGTGGTCTCGGCGCCTTCTGACAATGAGGTCATCACTCACGCCGTCCGCATCAGTGACCTCGCCGGCTTTGAGGCCGAGCTGCTCTACGCCGGCGAGACTCCTGTGCTGGAAAGCGCGCTCCGCATCGAGCAGGTTACGGTTGACGACCTGCCGATCGGCGGTCTGACTGCGGGCATCCAGATGGTGGGTCGCACCGTGCGTGTCTCCGGCGTCCGGGCTCAGGTCGCCGGCGGGGAGATCGTGGGGCAGGCCCTGGCGCAGTTCAACGATGATTGGCAGCCCACCGTCCATTTCGACCTCGCCGCCCGTGACCTGCAGCTCGCCGACGTCGGCCGTCTGCACGGACTGGACATCGGCGATCTCGCCGGCGAGGTCAATCTCCTGCTGGTCGGCTATATCGCCGACAACCAGCCGATGGTAGCAGGCCGAGCGCGCGTCAATGGACTTCAGGTCCAGGACGCTGTCCTGGAAGAGGCGGTTGGCCTGGTGCAGTGGCGTGGCGAAGATATCCGTGTGCCGATCGTGCACGTCCGCAGCGACATGGGGCAGCTCTGGGCCGACGGTGCCGTCAGCCTCAGCGGCGAGTTCGACCTGCAACTGACCGCCGCCGACCTGGACATGGCCGCCTGGGGCCGCCAGTTCGATCAGCCCGATCTTACCGGCACTGCCTATGTCCGAGCTAATCTGGCCGGCTCGCGGGCTGGTGTTGCGGGTAGCGTCCAACTGGCCGCCCTCGATGCAGGCTACCAAGATGTCACGGTTGACGCTCTGGCCGGCAAACTCAACATCGAGCAGTCGGCGGTGCACCTCGAGGAGTTGCTCGCGGCGCGTGGGGCGGCAGTGCTTAAGGCAAGTGGTCGGCTGGCGGGGTTGGAAAAAGGCTCCGAGTCGATGCCTGTTGCTGCCGATCTCAAGGTCGTAGGCATCGAACTCGAAGAGATCAGCGATCGGGCTGGCCTTGACCCGCCGTTCGGTGGTGTGGGTGAGATGACAGCGACGTTGGCTGGAACCGTGGACGAGCCCGAGATTAGTGCACGGGTTGGTATCCCCTACGGCTACTGCGGTCCCTACCCCATCACCGAGGCGAACCTGGTAATAGTCGGCGACCAAAACAAGCTGCGCGTTACCGAGGGAAGCTTCCGGTGGGCTGAGGGCACCGTCCGCCTCCGGGGCGAGGTGGTGAAGTGGGCTGAGTACCTGGGGGATTCCTCGGTTAGGCCGGACTATTCAGCCCGGCTTTCCATCGAAAATGCCGATCTGCAAGCGATTGTTTCTCCGGAGAGAACCGACGTGCAGATCGAGGGGCGGGTGGCCCTGCCGGTGGTCGAAATCCGCAGCACGCCCACTGGCCCTGGGGGCCATGCTCATCTGCTGGTGCCCCGGCTGGTCATCGGCGGCCAGCAAATCAGCACGATTGACACCATGGTGCGGGTGGACAACGGCAAAGTATCCCTTCAGGACACCAGTATGCAGGTCGGGAGCGCGCAGATCCAGGCGACCGCGGGCTACTCCTGGCAGGACAAGCAGGGCACGGCGAAGCTCACCCTCACCGAGGGTCGGATTGAGGAGTTGCTGCGACTGGCTGCGCCCGTCAGTAAGCTGGTCGCCGCCGAAGCGGATCAAAATATCAGCCGCGACCTGCGCAGCTACAGCCTCCGCACGCGTGGGGCAGTGGATCTCTCGTTTGACGTGCGTGGCTCGCCTGAGGCCATCAGCGCGCAGGTCCGGACCAAGATCACCCAGCTTAGCTTTGATCGCAAGGATTTGCCCGATGTCAGCAGCGAGTTCGCCTTGGACCTGGTTGATGGCAAGCTGGCTGCAGTTAGCGATATCTACGCGGAAATAGCGCAGGGTGAGGGCTTGCTGACCGTTGAAGGCGAAGTTGATCCCGACGGCGAGTTGTCGCTGTTCGCCGACGGATCCAATTTCAGTCTCGCGCTGTGGCAGGAGTGGCTGCCCCAGGAGATTTCCCTAAGCGGGATGACAAGCCTGACAGTCGCCGCCAGCGGGCCGATGCGCTCGCCGCACCTCAAAGCTAGCCTGGACGTCAATAATCCGACTTTTCAGGGAGTGCGCTTTGACCAGGCCAGAGTGCCCATTGCCACTCTGGATCAGAACGGCCTGGACATTGATGTGCTGCTGCTCAAACTCGAGGAGCAGGAGATCGTCCTCCAGGGAAAGCTGCCCTTCCGCTGGCAGCCGCCCGGGCTGGATCCCGACGGGGAGATTGTGCTCTCCGCCAAAATAGAAAACACCGACCTCAGCTTCTTCCCCCCGCTGCTTGATGAGTTTGTCCGCTCCCGGGTCCAGGAAGGTGAAGTGGCCAAGGCGACGACGTGGAGCGAGCTGAAGACTCGGGGGCGGGTAGACAGTGAAGTCATCATAACCGGGAAATTGCAGGACCCCGTGCTTCAGGGCTACCTGCGTATTTCCGATGCCAAGGTCGCTACGCCGGGCGCGAGCCACAGCCTTGAGAACCTGCAAGTGGACATTGGTTTTTCCCGGGGGGAAGGTCAGAACGTTCTTGATATTCGCAACGCCACCGCGCGGTGGGACAACACCGTGCTCACTGCCGCCGGCCAGGCCTGGCTCAGCGATTCTAGCGCCCTCTGGCACAATGAATTCGACCTGTCCATTGACCTCGATTCCCCCGCGCAGAAACTGTTCGGCGAGACGGTAGTGAAGAACTTGACCGGACGGGTCACACTGGTGACCCAGGCCGACTTCTGCCATCTGCTGACCATCGAAGAGATCACAGGTGGGCTGGGCAAGGGGAGTGTGCAGCTCTCCGGTAGTGCCCGGCTCGCCACCTTCGATCTGCCGAAGTTTGCCAACAATCCGGTAGACATACGGTTGGCTCTGGACAAGGCCGCCGTTAGCTACCCGCCGATCTACGACGGCCTGGTTGACGGCTCGATTGTCCTGGCCAATCGTGAGCCGGGCCAGCCGGCTGCTGCTGTCGGGGAGCTGGTCCTCCACGATGCCCGGGTTGGGCCGCCGGCTGCACCGGCCGCAGGCGGCGCCCCAGTCTATGGCTGGGGGCCGGACCGGCCTTCCCCGACCTTTGATCTGAAAGTGGCCATAGGTCCCCGCGTGCTGCTCAAAGCTCCGGGCTTATCTGCCACCCTGGAACAGACCGACTACGCCGCCCGTGCCACCGGCACTCCCCAAAGTCCGCGCATCGTCGGCCGCGTGGAGATCAGCCCGGGTAAAGCCCGCGTGTCCGCCGGCTCGGTGCGCATCAGCCAGCTTGGTGTGGAATACCGTTACGGCCCTGAGCTTGGCGAGTATCAGCCCCCGGTCAAGTTAGCGATGTCCGGAGAGATATGGGGCCAGGCTGAACAGGTCATACCCAGCGCCGTAATTGATGGGCGCCAGGTGGAGCAGTTAATTGTGTTCGTTGAAATTGACGGTAACCTGCCCGCGCCGATCAATCTGCACTTGACCTCCCGGCCGCCCCTGAGCGAGGACCAGTTGTATCAGATCATTGGCACCCAGCCGCTGGGCCTGATGACTGCTCGAGGGGAGGGGGGCACCGACATCACCAAGCTATTGTCGCAGAAATTCACCGGGCTGCTGGCGGCCGGATTTCGGGCCACGGTATTCCGGCCCATCGAAGAACAGATTAGACAAGCTCTGGGCCTGGAGGAGTTCACCGTCTTGTTTGGCTTTGACCAGCCTGTGGATGTACACCTGGGCAAATACCTCATCAAGGACCTGCTGGTCAGTTACCGGCACAGCGTTGTCTCCGAGATGCAGGACGAGTGGGACCTGAGCATCTCGTACAAGTTGCCTCGTCGGCTTGATCTCAGTTATACCACCGATGAGAAGGGCGACACTCAGTTCCGGATCAGCTCCACCCGGGAGTTCTAATCCGGCGGGCACCGGAACCGCTGGCCGGCGCAATTGTCTAACAATTGAGCAACCGCCCAACCTGACGCCGACTCGACGGTAGCGAACGGAAGCTCTTCTGTGGTATAATTGCCTGAACGTCAGTCATAGCCAGGCGCACACAAAGCCTATCCGTGAGCGACCAGAGCAGATCGGCAGAATTCGATAGAGTCATCTCGGAAAACTACCAGCGCGTCTACGGGGTCATATACCGCCTGCTGGACGACCACCAAGAAGCGGAGGACCTCACCCAGGATACTTTCGTCAACGCTTATCGCGCCTGGGAGGATTTTCGCGGGGAAAGTCAGGTCTACACCTGGCTATATCGCATTGCGGTGAACCTGACCAAGAATCGGTTGGAGCAGAGCAGACGGCGGCGCCATTTCCACAGCTATTCGCTGGACCAGCCGGTCGAGAGTGATGAGGGCGAGCAGCGCGAACGCCAGATCCAGGACTGGTCGCAGGCACCCGAGGAGCTCATCGCCAACGCCGAAATAGGCCAACTGATCGCCAAGTACGTCACTCAGCTCCGCCATGATTACAAAGAAGTTATCATTCTGCGGGATTATGAGGGCCTCTCTTACGAGGAAATTGGCGAAGTTCTTGGCTGCAGCTTGCAGGCCGTCAAGTCACGGCTGTTCCGTGCCCGCAGTACGCTGCGGGAAAAGCTTCAGCCCTACCTTCAGCCCGCCCCAACCGACCAGCACAGCTCTTATCGGGAAGGAAACACCCCGTAGATATCGAACAGATGATACGGCGTGGCGCGGATAGTGGACGCAGCAGCTAGGCTACTTGGCACGAGCCGCCTGTCGCCGACGGGCGTGCAGATCATCAATGTGACTCAGAGGGGATCAACTATGTGGCTTGCTAGGCGCAACTCACTCATTGGCTATGCGGCAGCCGTGGCCCTGTTGGTAGTGGCGATGTCGCCGGGTGTCGCTCAGGCCCAGCCGCTGATCGCTGAAATTGTCGTCCGCGGCGTCACATACACCTCGGCAAGTACCATTCTCGACGAACTCAGGGCAAAAGACATCCTGAAGATCGGGGAGCCGTACACGGACCAAAAGAGGCAAGTCGCCGAAAAGGCACTAATGGATTTGGGTTACTACGACACCGTGAGCGTCTCCTACGAGCAGGTCGGCGAAGATGTCAAGGTTATCATAACCGTTGTCGAGAAGCGACGCATCGAGCAGATCGTCTTTGTGGGCAACACCGTGGTTACCGATGAAGAACTCAAAGAAACTATCATAAGCAAGATCGGCGAGGTCGTGGTCAGTGCTCCCACCCGCGCCGATGTAGACAAGATCCAAGGTTACTATCGGGACAGAGGCTACATGGCCATCGTCTCTGACGTGACCATTGATGACTACAATGTGCTCACTTTTGTGATCAACGAGTCCCATGTCGAAGATATCCTTATCGAGGGGTTGCAGAAAACTCAAGAGTGGGTCGTCCGCCGGCAGATAAAGACCCAGGTCGGGGAGTTGTTCCAGGAGCAGAAGATTGCCCAGGATCTGAATCGCATCCTCAATATGGGTATTTTCAGCGATGTCCGGGTCGAGTATCGCCCGGGGCAAAGAGAACCGGAGAAGGCAGTTATCGTGGTTATCCAGATCGAGGAGAAACGCACCGGGATGATCACGGTCGCCGCCGCTTATAGCGAGCTGGACGACTTCGTAGCGATGCTCTCGGTGGCCCAGAACAATCTGCGCGGCCGCGCCGAACGGGCCTCACTGGACATCGAGATGTTCGGTCGCGCCAGCTACGATTTCAAGTTCTACGAGCCATACCTGGATGCGAAGGATACTGAGCTCCAGTTGCGGCTTTTCGACACCGAGCGCCAACGTCGCTTCGTCGGTGGTGCCGCGGTCAGCCTGGCTGAGGACCAATTCGAGGAGCGCCGTACCGGCGCAACCATCGGTGTGGCCCGACCCATGACCGAGACACAGAAGATAAGTTTGGGCCTGCGTACTGAGAAGATCTCCGCCTCGTTCCTCCAGGGCACACGCCAGTTGAATTTGGCCAGCAGTGGAGTGGGGACGTCAGCGGGGCCGGCTGCCAATTGGTCTGGGCCCGGAGAAGGGCAAGGGCCCATCATCGTGGCGGCGCCTTTGCATCCCGGTGGGCGAGTCAACAGCCTCACCCTCGGCTGGCATAGTGACACCCGTGACCTTCGGGCCGACCCCAGGCGGGGCCAGTATCAAGGCATAACTGCGGAGCTGGCTGGCGCGCTCCTGGGGGGCGAAAGTACCTACCAACAGTTCCGCTGGGATCACCGCCGCTACTTGCCGCTGCGCGGCGGCAGGGATGTGCTGGCGCTGCGGCTGCTGCTGGGCACCACTACGGGTACTATCCCCCTATTTGACTCCTTTAGCATCGGCGGCGCCACCTCCCTGCGCGGCTATGAGCAGGACCGCTACCGCGGGGAGAAAATGGTACTGTGCAACGCCGAGTATCGTTATAGTCTTAGCAAAAACTTGATTCTGGTGGGCTTTGTGGATGCCGGCGACGCCTACGGCGGAAGCTTCCAAACCGTCGTGCCGGGCTTTGCTATCACCGCGGATGACCAGGATCTCGACCTGCACATCGGCGTGGGGTTCGGCCTGCGCGCGGTAACTCCGCTGGGGCCGCTCCGCCTGGACTTTGGGTTTGGTGAAGACGGCAGTCAGACTCACTTCGGCTTCGGGCATACTTTCTAGACCGGTGGGATCGGTCAGTAGTTTCCGCCGCCGCCCGATCGCCAGACGTCTCGATATCGTGCCTACAGACTGCACCGATGATCATCTCGTCGTTGGCTGGTAACTTATTAGACGGCTCACATCTGGGAGGGCGCATGATATGAAGTCGCAGCTACGTCTTATCGCCTGGGCCGCAGCGGGCATCCTGGTGGTCGTAACCGGCTGGGTGCCGGCACGCGCTCAGGACGAGTCGGCCGAGCCGCCACCTCGCGCGACGGGAAAAACAGCTATTGTTGACATCGCGGTAGTCAGCCGCGAGTACCAGGCCTTGCAGCAGAAAGATGCTGAATTGAAAGACCTCAAGGCCCGCCGTATCGCCTATCTCGAGTCGTTGACGGCTTTTGCTTTCCTCTCTGAGACGAATTTTAACGAGGTGCTCGAAATCCTGGGTACGTCGCCTGCCTCGGAGGAAAAGAGCGCCCGCCTGGCGGAACTGGCTGATCTCTCCGAGCAGAACTTGAGGCGGTTGCGCGAGTTGGAGGTGAAAGATCCCCGCACAGCTCAGGAAACGGAGCAATTCAACATGCTCCGGGAGCTTTCCCGCGATCGCCGGGAACAGCTCCAACAGCTCGAAGCCGACATGGCACGCGAATATGACGAACACGTTGCCATGGCGCAAAGGGAACTTATGCAGAATGTTGAGGCGGCTGTTGGCGAATATGCCCAACAGAACGGCTATACGCTCGTGCTGGATGGATCTGTTGTAATTTACGGCGGCGAGGATATCACCCGCGCCATCATCGCCAAGCTTAATCCACCCGCCGAGGAAGCAGGGGAAGCGACCGAACCCGAGCAGTAGACTGTGTCCCGCTCTGCAACTAGCCAGGTCGCTGGGACCTCCCACGGCCCGAGGGATGCGGCGACTGGAGCAGGGGAGGCAACTACGGTTAGCCATCAGCACCTTCGCCAACAACTTGTTTGCTTCGCAGCGCTGCCAGCAGTAGCAATGCTGGCGCTGTGTTTTGCAGTGGGTGGATGCGGCCGGCAAAAAGCCGAAACCAAATTGCCCCCCGTGATGTCTAAGCGGGAAAAGGGGCATGCCTACGTCGCGGCTCTGATGCCGGCCCACCCGCTTTACGGCGAACTGCGGGCGTTGCAGCAGCATATTGATGCCTTGCGCGGGCTTGGGTTAGCGGCTCCTGCTACCCAGATTGGCCAGCAATGGGACAGTCCGCTTATCGTGCCACCGGTGGTGGATGAACATCTGAATTCGCTTCAGTGGTACAGGGGCCAGTGGCCGGCGCTCAGCCCCCCGGTGCAGCCCGGAGTGTTGGACCAACTGCCCAGGGACCTCAAAGCGAGGTTGAGCTGGGAGATCAGCCGGATTGAGCGGGAGGTCCGCCAGGAGTTGGCGGAAGCACGGGCCCAGGAGAGCCAACGGCTGGCGTACTTGCAGATTGAGGCGATGCAGCGCCGCCAGGGCGAAGTGAGCGCCCAGGAACTGGACCTGAGTACCCCGGCTGATGAAGCCAGGGCAAGGGCTGAAAGGTTACGCCAGCAGATTATTCGTGAGGCCGTGGAGGAAGAAGCCAAAGCCAGCGAAGAGCGGCTTCAGACCCTGAGCGAAACACTTGAAAAGCAGAAGCAGGAGGCCATCGCGCAACTCGAGCGGGAGCTGCGGGAACGAGCCCGGCAGCGGCGCAGCTACAGCACGGAGCTCGGCCGGGAACTGCAAGAGCAGTTGGCGGACCGAATCGAGCAGTTCGCCGGCCCGGCGAGTCATTATGATGACCTGGTCGTGGGCCCGTCACCCAACACTGAGCAACTGCTCGAAACTGATCATCTGCGCCGGGCCGCGGAGCGGGAATACCAGCAGGTCGTCTCCGCCCAGATCAAGCGGCTCATTGCCCAGCAGCTGGCCTTAACCGTAGTTATTGAGCGCGCCACCCGGCGGGCGGCCAGGCGCATAGCCTGGGAACAGAATCTGGAGCTGCACTTGCTGCCCGGAGACAGCAAGACAGGCGAGGAATTGACACCTTTGGTCGCGGCCAGCCTCGCGGCGATGTGGGCGCCGCAGGCATCTGTACTACACAGGAGGGCAAGCACAGGTGACAACAACCGCATATCGTTTGGGCCACCTGGCCACTCTAATTGATGGAATGGTCGAAGGCGACGCCTCGGTAACCATCACCGGCGTCAGCAGTCTGGAGGAAGCCGAGGATGGGCATATCGCCTATCTGGCTGCGCCTGAATTGCTGGCGGCGGGCGAGAGCTCCCAGGCCTCGGCGCTGATTGTCCCCCCGGGCACCAAGCTGGATAGCAAATCCCTTATCGTCACCGAAGACCCCCGTCTGGCTTTCAGCAAGGTACTCGAACTGTTCGCTCCCCAGCGCCGCCTCCCCGAAGGCATTCACCCTCTGGCCAACGTCGGTGAAAATGTAACCATTGGCGAGGGCACTGCCATCGGCGCCGGGGCCTTTGTTGGGGACAACGTGATCATTGGTGATAACGTAATAATCCACCCGCTGGCCTACATCGGACACGAGGTAACCATCGGCGACCAGTGTGAGCTGTTCCCTCAGATCTTTATTGGCGACCGGGTCATTATCGGTTCGCGGGTAGTCATCCACGCTGGTGCAGCTATTGGCAGCGACGGCTTCGGCTACTACTCCGACGAGCACGGTCATCGTAAGATCCCCCAGATCGGCACAGTGATTGTAGAAGACGAGGTCGAGATCGGCGCCAACACTACCGTAGACCGGGCCACCGTCTCGGCCACTCGCATCGGCCGTGGTACCAAGATTGACGATAGCTGCCACGTCGCGCACAACGTCGTAATGGGCGAGAACTGCTTGCTCTGCGGCCACGTCGGTATTGCCGGTAGCGCCAAGATCGGCAGCAACGTGATGATGGGGGGAAAGGTCGGTATCAACGACCACATCGCGATATGTGACAATGTGGTGCTCGGCGGCGGTGCCGCCGTCTACGGTGATATTGCCCAGCCCGGCGTCTACTCGGGCACGCCGGCGCGCCCCCATCGTGAGAATCTCAAGATGCTGGCGCTCCAGCACCGTATTCCCCAACTTCTGGACCGCATCAAGGAGTTGGAAGAGAAGGTTGCTGAGTTCGAGAGCACTGCTGGTAAATAGTCGTGTAGCTATAGGCAGCCTGCTGCTGGCCGACGGTACGATAGGCGTCTCGCCTGTCGCCATTGCTGTAGTATTACTGGTGTAGCTAATCACCAGGCAGCCAGGTTTTGGCTAAGCGATGAAGATATTCGTCATTGGCGACGTAATGTTGGATGTCGAGTTGCAGGGCCACTTCCGCGAGAACTACGAGGGAGCGGCCCTGTGTATTTCCGGCTCCCACTGGCACTATTATCCGGGCGGTGCGGCCAACGTGGCCGCGCTACTGCGCGGTATGGGTCACCAGGTTACCCTGTTCGGCCTGGTTGGACCCGACTGGGCTGCGGCTCAGCTTCAACACTTGCTCGGCCGCATTACCCATTTCTGCAAACCTCTGCTGCCCACGACCACCGTCAAGCTCCGCGCCCACGCTCAGGGTCATCTGGTCGCCCGGGCTGATTGCGAGAGTATAGTCCCCGTGGCTTACCCCGTCCAGGCCGCCGGGGAAGAGGGTGAGAGCAACGGCCTTCCTGACGCCGTGATCTTCAGCGATTACAGCAAAGGCGTATTCGGCTGGCACACCAGCGACGCAGTCCAGCGCATTATCGCCTGGGGCTGCCCGACGGTGGTGGACCCGCGACCGTGTGACTATGCCCAGATCTGGGAGCGGGCCACCGTAGCCACACCGAATCTACGCGAGTTCCAGCAACTCGATATTAGCACGGAGTATGTTGTGGTCACTCAGGGGGAAAAGGGGGCGGTGGTCTACGACAAGGGGCAGCGCCGGGAGATACCCGCCCCGCCGGTCGAGAATGCCCAGATCATTGGCGCCGGTGACGCCTTCACCTGTGGCTTGGCCGTGGCGCTGGCTGAAGGTCGCGATATCTATCAAGCAGCCGAGTTCGCCGTCAGCTATGCCGGTAACTATGTGGCTCAGCCCCGCGGTGCTCTGTATTGACCCGCTTCAATGCCAGTTGGTGCAGCGCCATGAGTTGTATGTTTGCAGGATTATGCATCGTTCCGGCGCCGCCGGATTCCCAACGCCTTGCCCATGATTAGAGGTACTCCCGTTCTCATTATAGTCCTCGCCCTGATTGGTCTGGCCTGCTGCTTGTCGGCGGGCGCCGACCTGCTTTGTTTTACCGGCACCGTTTCCCAGCGGGGCGAGGTCGCCGTTGGGGAGGTACGCGCCGGGGGAACCGCGTTGCTCCGCTTCCGCGGCGCCGATCGCAGCGACGTCGAACTCCGCACTCGCCTCGTAGCCCAGCGCCTGCAGCAGCAAGCTCTTGAGGGCCTCACCGCCTCTGCTATCCGGGTAGCCGCACTCAAGTCGGCGGTGGTCATAATGGCCGATGGTGCGCTGCTGGTTATGGTAGATCCGGTCACTGCTAACCTGGCCGGGACCAGCCGGGCGGCCCTGGCCGAGCAATGGGCTGATAACCTGCGCCGGGTCTTGGCGCCGCCATATCTGTGCCTTGATTTGGCGGGGAAGTTAACCGTGCCGCTGGGCGAGTTGCGGCAGGTGCGCTACGGCGGCTCCTACTCTGGTGAGCTTACGGCTAATAGCGACGCACCGGACCTGATTTCGGTAGTTGTGGACCGGGAGAGTCGTGTCGTGGTAATCAGCGGCATGGTGCGCGGTGCGGCCCGGATTACGCTGAGCGTGGACAAGATCTCCGGCAGCTTCCCGGTCGAGTGTCTGCCCTGGGCCGGGACGATCCAGCACCCGCTGATCGCTCGGCTCACTGTCCCCGTCCCTCCGGAGGCCGTTATGCATCAGGCGGCACTCAATGCCATTTTGACCAGTGTCCGCGCAGCGCCGGGCGCTGCTGTTAAAGTGAAGGGTCTCAGCGGGCAGTCGTCGGGCTGGCAGGCGGCCGTGACCATAGCTGGCTCAGGATATCTGCGCCGCGAGGAGACCGTAACCGTCGTGCCCACGCTGGTATCGCGGCCCCAGTGCGTGCCCCAGTGCGTGCTGGTCAGCAATGAGCCTGAGAAGGTCACGCAGCCCGGCACTCTGCTGCGCCAGATACTGGAGGCTGAGGCTACTTGCCGTCTGCTCTGGCACCATGTAAGTGCTGCCCAGATGCCGCTGACCTTTACTGTGCGGGTGGCCAACCTTGGCGACCGGCCCGCGGCCGTCTACATTACGGGCAGCCAGGCTGGCCCGGGTCGCGACGAGATCCACACCGGCCATGTGGCGATGTACCACTTCTGGCGGATGATGCTCGGCGCCATCGGCTACATCGCGACCGTGCCCGCTGGGACGGCCTGGGAGGCCTACCGGTGCTCGGCAAGCCCCTCGCGGATAATCAGCGGCGTTGCTGAGCTTACCAACCTCGGCTCCCAGCCGCTGCTGGTCGAGATGTTGGCCGGCTCCACCGCCAGTCCGCTGCCTCTGGTCGCGATCAACCCCGAGGCCGCCCACCTCCAGAAGCTGTCTGACTTCGAGTACGCTGCCGTGAGGAGTGCTGAGCTTGTCCACGAGATTGGGGGCGCCTGGAGCTTCCTGCGAATCGGTGATCATACCCCCCACGCTGATACTATTCAACTCGCTGGCGACTACGGCGTGATGTATGACATCGCCGCCCGGGTGGAGAATCGCAGCCCCCAGCAAGCCCGCTTCGAAATCGCGGTGACCGCCTCAGGCGGCGCGGCCCGGGGGGTCTACCTTATTGATGGCCAACTCGTGGTCACCGGACCGATGCGTCCACTTCGGGAAAAAGTCCTTTTTCGGGGTCGAGTTGCCGCCGGCGCGACGAAGTCAATTGCCATCCGCACCATCCCCCAGTCCGGTTCCAACTACCCCGTCACGCTCGTCCTGCGCAGCTCTATTCGGTGACGGTGGTCTCTTCGACTGTTGGAATCTCAACTGGGACGGTGGTGGTGTACCCCCGCCGGTCGGTGGCGACCACCTCGGCCTGGGGTTCTGCATCTGCGGGTACCGTCACCGTTGCCGTGAACCGGCCGTTCGGCTTCGGCACAATCGCCTGGCCGCCTACCGTCAGCTTGGCCTCTCGCTCGGTTCTGCCCTTGATGGTCAGCGTACCGTCGGCGAAGGTCCGCTGGGTTATTTCCAGATATGGCCCCAGTTCGGCAACCTGCTGCTGCCAGGCTTGCTCATCTTGCTCTGAGAATCTAGTCACCTGTGGGCTGCTTTGGCCAGTGGAAAGACGCGCAGTGTTATTGGCGGCGACCTTCGTCTCGTCGTCCTCGCTTTCGAGCGCTACCTGGCCCTCATAGACCTGTACCTGCGTCGCGCCGTCGGCTGCGACTTGCACCGAGAAAATCGTCCCGCGCACCCCCGCAGTGGCCGTCGGCGTTTGGATCTCGAACTTATCCTGCTGCGAGAGCATCCTCAGCACGCGAATCCAGATCTTGCCCAGGTCCAATCGGAACATCGCTAACTCCGCCCCGCGTACGGCCTGACACTTCTGGATGGTCAATTCGGTGTTTGGCTCGACTCTGATCCGCGTTCC
>JALGTU010000147.1 GCA_029821195.1 Candidatus Zipacnadia bacterium | reverse complement strand
CCTCCCCGGCCTGCCCGGGGTACTCATCTGTGTAGTACTGCATGTGTTAGTTCCTCTCCGTAGTGCGAGACGGCTTTTAACAGGCGAGACGCCTGTCCTACTGCCTTATTCAGTTTTTCCAACCCCACCCTATTCAGTTGTCCGGTGTCCAGTTGGGCCGCTCTCACCTCCCTATGCTCAGATTCAATCATAATTTGTACGGGACTTGATGTTGAGTTTATATAAGAACGAGGCATACTTGATATAAAGTGATTCCTGTTTCCTGCCGATATGTAGGTATGACAACGGGCTGCGGTCAGCGGCACGCGTGCGAATTGGGGGAGCCGGTTGCTTACGGCCCCGGGTTCCCCCCGCCGGGCCGGAACAAGCCCGGCCCCTCCGAAGGGTCATTATCTTCTTTATTTGCCCCCGGGTTTCCATGGCCGCACCTCAATTCGCACCTGCCGCTCGTAATGCCCGGCCGGTTGAAATGGAAATGGCTTAGGCTGTATAGCGCAGCGCAACCGAAAATCATAAACGCAACTGTCACCGGCCAGCACCCACCAGAAACTGCGTTGAGACAGGCCGGGGCCACCCTCAACTTCGGGCGCTAGCCACGCAGTCCAGTCCTCGCCATCGCAATAGCGAAGCTCCCAGGATATGGGTATTGCCGGGGCCGGCTGGGGAAGCTCAGGGCCTTCGGTACGCTCCAGGTCAAAGTCATCCTCGCTCGGCGGCAGCTTCAGCCCGAGGCGATAAGCCGGAAAATGCCCCTCCACCCAACCGTCCACCGTCAGGGCGTCGGGAACCTCCGGGCCGGCCATATGGAAGTAAAACTGGTTAGAAGAAAGATGCAAGGACGCAGCCAGGCCGTCACAGGCCTGCGCAGACTGAGGCAGGACGGTGTCGGGCGGCGCGAGTAGCTTGTCTCCCTGAGGACTGCCCGGGTGATGGCTACCAAGAAGGCTGCTGTGGGCCGGCCGCGACAGGCGGGGGATCAGCCGGCCACGGGGAGCCAGCGACTGACTATCGGCTGTCACTGGCCAGACGGCTAACAGACTCAGTACTGCGACTGCTATGCTACACAGGACTACTCTTGCCCTCATTGGGGCTACCCTCAACTGGCGCCTGCGGCGCTCGTCGCGTCGGGCGGTTGCTGGCCGATCTACCGGCTCGCTTCGCTAAAGATATTGTGCGAAGTGCCGATATAATCAATGTGGAGGGGAGTGCTTAGGGGGTTGCCTGAAGAGCAAAACTGTGGTACAATGCACACAGGCAAACGCGGAGTCTGGGATTTAGTTTGCCTCCGGGGTCAGCGAGTTGGCGCTCGCTGGCCCTTCTTATTTTTGCCCTGTCCGCCCCGTTCGAATCCGGCCCCGGCTCGCTCCCCTCCTGTTGGCGTCAGTATGGATTATTCGAATCCGTCTCCCCACACAAAACCGCCCAAGGGTTATTCTGTTTGGCTCGTCCCCCCGGACGGTGTCGTAGGCTGTCGAAGCTGGTTGGTATGGCTACTACTTATGACGTATAACCGGCGAATGTTGCTGCTTCTGTGTCTACCTACGCGCGACACTCCCAAGCCGGCAACTACACCCAGTAAGTTACAACTATTAGTTTAGCATATGGCAAATTTATTGTCAAGAGGTTAGTCTTGCGTGTGACGCGAGTTTGAACTAAACCAGTATGATTATGCCGATTCCAATCCTACACGATGTAGTGTAACGCATCGCCGATTTTTTGTCAAGGGGTTAGCGAGAGGTTAGTATGACATTTGCCTGGCGTCGTGATTTGCAGGCCATTAGGCATAATGTTACGTACGGTTCCCTTACAATTACGTTTCACTATCCGGGGCGAAGAAGTAGCCATGGCCACGCCTGGTACGAATATACACAGGATTGCTTGGGTCTGGTTCAATCTTGCCCCGCAGTTTCTTAATATGCCAGCGCACTAAGCCGGGTTGGCCGCCTCCGGGAGGGAAGTCCCACACCTGCTCCAGGAGCTGGGCGACGGAGAAGACTTCCTGGGGGCTGAGCATGAAGTGGTGTAGCAGGTCGAACTCAGTGGGCGTGAGCGAGACGGCCTTCTCCCCAACATAGACCTGGCGGGTGCGCCGGTCCAGGGTAATGTCGCCAGCTTCCACCATCGCAAGCCGCTCTTTGAGTGGTGGGGCAGATGAGGCCCGGCGCAGCAGCGCTCGGACCCGGGCCTTCAACTCGTTCAGGTCAAAGGGCTTGCTCAGGTAATCGTCGGCCCCTTCGTCCAGGCCCTTGATGCGGTCCTGGATGCCACTGCGCACGGTCAGGAATAAGATGGGCACGGCGGCACAGCTGGGGTCGTGCCGCAGTCTGCGACATACCTCGAGGCCATTCATCCGTGGCATATTGATATCCAATATAATTAGATCAGGACGCTGGCGGGCGACCGCGTCAAGCGCTGCCTTACCATCCTGGGCGATGGACACCTCGTAGCCTTCATCAGAGAGACTCTGACGTAGCGCCCAGGCCAGGTCTACCTCATCATCCACGACCAAAATATGGGCCACTGTTGTCGCCTCCTATTCAGTCTCTGTCAGTTCGCCATTGAGTCCCCAGCAGCACCGGAGCGGCGATCATTCTGCCGCGCCGGGCAGTCGCACGATAAAAGTTGAGCCCTGGCCCGGCTGGCTGTCCACCTCAATGGTACCCTTATGCTGCTGGATGATGCTATAGCTGATGGCGAGGCCCAGGCCGGTGCCTTCGCCTGGCGGCATTGTCGTGAAGAACGGATCGAAGATCTTGGGCAGATGTTCCGGCATCACGCCGCGCCCGGTATCAGCAAACTCTATGGCCACCTCGCCCGCCGCGGTCGTCCGCGTAGTAAGTGTCAACCTCCCGCCCTGCGGCATGGCAGCGTCAGCGTTGAGCATTAGATTGATGAAGACCTGTCGCAGCAAGGCAGGACTACCCATAACGTTCGGCAGATCAGGTTGGAAATCCGTTCTCAGCGTAATTCCCTGCTGCTCCATATCATGGGCGAGTAAGGCGATGGCCTCCTCCAGCACTGCATTCAGGTTAACCTTCTGTACTTGGTCTTCCTGGGGCTGGGTAAATTTCAGCAAGCTCTCGATGACTAACGACGCCCGCTGGCAAGCGGCACCAATCTTTTCAATGCACTGGTTGCGTATTTCTTCATCGTCAGAGTGCTCCTGGAGCAGCAGAGTGCAGGACGAGATAATAGCCAGGGGATTGCGCACCTCATGGGCGATGCCGGCGGCCATCGCCGCCAGAGACATCATCTTGGCTGACTGGGCCAAGTCGGCCTCGGTTCGCTTGCGTTCAGTGATGTCCCGCGCGATGCCGAAAACACCGACTATCTCACCGGAACTACCGCGCATCGGCACCTTAATCATATGAAATGTATGGGGCATATCCTCGACCGGTTTCGTGTGTTCCTCCTCGACGGTTTCGCCCTCAAGCACGCGCAGATCTACTTCTTCAATATGTTTCCCGGCTTCCTCGCCGAATAGCTCCCAGTCCGTTGTCCCGATGATAGCTGAGGCTGGGCGGTCAAAGAGCTTTGCCATAGCTGGATTGACGTGGGTATATCTCAGAGCACGATCCTTGATGAAGATGGAGTCTTCGGCGGTTTCGAAAATGGTGCGGAGTCGCTGCTCACTCTCCTGTAGCGCCTCTTCGGCCCGCTTGCGCTCGGTGATGTCAACCCAGTTGGCGAAGTAGTAATCCAACTGGCCCTCTCTTTCTATTGGCATAGAGGTTATCTCAACCCAGAATCGCTGCCCAGCCTTAGTCTGAAAAAGCTGCTCAAGCCTCTGAGCGCCGTGCTGCATAACTGCCGGGAAGTCCCGGCCGGTCTGCTCCAGAGTTTCTTCTGCCCAAAACGGATAGGGGGCCTTGGTGCCCACCAGTTCGGCCGCAGAAAAGCCAGTTAGCTCCTCCAGCGCCGGATTCACATATCTTATTGAAGCATCTGGATTGATGGCCATAGTGGGATAGGAAGAATGACTCACCAGGCTGGCACTAAATGCCTCGCTCTCGTGCAGTGCATCCTCGACTTGTTTGCGCTCGGTGACATCTCGGACAAAACAGACAAAGAAGCTCTCTTCGGGCAGCTGAACGAAAGTAGCGCTAATCTCCACGTCCACTACCCTACCATCTTTGCGGCGATGAGCGGTCTCAAACCGGTCACTGCCAGTTTGCATGACCGTTTCGATATGCTGAGCGGTCTCTTCAGGGGTCTCAGCTGCCTCCAGATCGGCTATGTTCATAGCTAGCAGCTCGTCTCGTGAATAGCCGATTATCTCACAATAGGCCTTGTTGCAGTCGGTTAGGCTGCCGTCAGGCTCAAGTACATAGAACCCGTCCATGGAGGTCGCCAGAATCGTCTCGTTACGCTCGTAGGCCTGCTGGAGCGCCTCCTCGGCCTGCTTGCGCTCGGTGATGTCCTCACCAGAACACACAGCGGCACAGATACTGCCGTCCTCATCTGTAAGCACTGTATTGTGGAATGCTATGATCCTTTCCTCACCGTTCTTAGTCAAGAGAGGGTTCTCATAGTATTCCACCGGCTCGACTTCTCCAGCCATCAACTGTCTGAAAACCCCTCGCACTTCTTCTCTGAGTCTTTTGGGAACAAGAAGATCGAACCACTTTTGGCCAATAATCTCCCTTTCGCTATATCCCAGGACCTCATAGCCCCTTTTGTTCATCAGGCTTATTTGTTCGTCAGCATCAATCACTGCGACTATAACACCCGCCACATCAAGGTACTTTTGCGCCCTGTCTCTCTCTTCGCGTAACGCCTCCTCAACCCGCTTACGCTCGGTGATGTCCCGGTCAACTCCGACGACGTAAATCTTGTCTCCTACGCGTACGGAAGCCGCGGTCCATTCGTAGTAGTTCGCCATCCCATCGGGGCGAAGCCATGACGCCACACCGCTAAACGGCACACCTTGCAGTATGGCGTCGTAGTGCTCCTGCGCTTTTAGGGGATAATCGGGGTAGTGGACTAACTGGTTGAGGTCGTCGGCCGCCATCAATTCTTCTCGGCTGTAGCCTGACATATGGACGTATCGCTCATTGCACAATACCAGGCGTCGCTTGGTCGTCTCAGGATCGAACTCCGCAATGTTGATGCCGTCGCTACTGTGCGCGAAAATCAGGCGGAGTAGACTCTGGCTCTCCCGAAACTCCCCCTCGGCTCGCTTGTACTCGGTGACTAAGCTATCGTAGCGCAGCAGCAGGTATCCGACTCCGGCAAATAGGAGGATGAGCAGGCCAAATAGCGACACGCCAATTATGCCATACTTGGACAGAAAGTCAGCCAAGCCAGAGGGGCGAAGTTGATCGTGCAGCAGAACATAAGCCACATTGATCACAAGGCCCAGCAAACCGATAAACCAGTAGCCCACACGTTTGAGCGACATCCTCAATCACCTTTGCATTAGTCAAGGCATACCTCTCGTGTTATTCAGACATTAAACTAACTCAACTCAGATATGGTAAGTCAGTCCCCACGTTCATTTCGCCGTTCCCTCTCTTTCGCCTTCTGAGACTGTTGCTAAAGTTACCTCTCCCCAAGGAGCTAGGTGCCCGCCGAATACTCTCACCAAGGACAAACGGAAATGAGAAGCTCAGATGAGCAGTCGGCTGAAAGCCAGGAAGTATTGAAGCGCCAGCGCAAGGAAGCTGCCCACCGCCGGCGGCGTATCATTTTCAACAACGATGGTTGCGATGCCACTGTGTTTTCTGAGAAGGCAACTGCACAGGAATTGCTCTCCCAGCGCACTTCGCCACTGGTCGGATCGCAGGTAGATACGATCTTCTACTGCACCGGATGGGGCTTTTCTACTGCACCGGATGGGGCTTTGGGATGGTGCTTCACAACAGCCAGGTGGCGGAAGTGCTTACCACCAGAGAAGGGGTCTGCGAGAACAGCATCATCCCGGACCTACTCCAGCAGCGCCTGCAAATCAGCTACTAGCGACCCGCACGCGGACCGCTCCAGTCGCCAACAATCGCCCTGTGGGGTGCTATCGCGTCGTTGAGGCACCCGCCGAACTACCCAATCAGTTGACAGCAAAGGGTTGGAGTAAGGCGTTGGGTGACTTGTTCGCACAAGGAACGGCGGACGTCATAGTCCCACCTCGCAGCATAGTACATCGCTGTCAGTCCCGCTCTTCTGAGTTGGGCGGCTGCCACTTCACGTCCCGGCGGGGGCCGACCGTGCTCATATCAATCGGCTCAAAGCCGATATCCCAGGCCGGCGAATCCAGCGGCATCGAGAAATCACCGTGCGCCGGGTCAGTGAAAAGGGGATCGGCGATGATCGAACGCGTGTCGAAGCCCAGTGCCTGCCACTGGGCGAAGCTCTGCTCGTTAAAAGCCATCTCGGCCTCAGGATGCCAGTACAGGTTGTCGTTCACGCGGCGAGTGTAATTCTCCGCAGGAAGCTGAGGCTTGATCAGGTACCGGACATTCTCGACGCCATAGACGATGTTATGTAAGGCCTGGTCTTGCCCGTCGTAGCGCTTGTTCCACAGAAGTGTCTTGTTTTGAGGGAAGGCGAAGATGTTGTTGATGTAGACGTTGGGGCACTCTTCATTCTTCGTCGCCGGATCCAGTGGCGAATCGAGAACACGGTAAACGATATTATCCCGTATCAAAAGGCCACCGCTCATGCCATCCAGGAAGATTCCACGCACGCTGCGCCGGGCGCCGCGCAAGTCGTGGATCAGATTGTTGCGCAGGATCGAGCCGGGCATATTCCCGTACGTATATATCCCGCCATCGTCGCCCATCATCTGGCAAACGTCGTGGATGTGGTTGAACTCGACGACATTGTGGTGATAGTTGGGATGCATGTCCTCCCATTGCATGCCGATCGCCACGCCACTCCAGGTGAAGTTATGAATGTGGTTGTGGGCGATCAGATTGTGGTGGCTCTGGCTGATCCATATTCCCGTGCCGCCATGAAAGACGATGCCGCCGTCGTGGATGTGGCAATCGGAAACCTCGTTGTAGGCTGCCTGCTCCGCCTCAGCTTCCCTTTTTGGCTTCTCGCCGATCATTATCCCGCCCGCGCCCAGGTCCCAGAGGTGACAGCCGGCAATGAGGTTGTTTCGACAGCCGGGGCCGAGCCACAACCCATGCTCGCCCACGTGGGCGATCTCGCAGTCCTCCAGGCTGCAATATACCGCCCCCCGCATGTCAATCGCCGCCTCTACCCTGTACGCCGACTGGCCTTCGACAAAGCGATCTCCTTCAAGCCAGGTGTCTCTGCGGCGGATCCAGTCGCCATGGCGGAAGGCAAGATCACGCAGGTGAATATGCCCCACAAGCTGCTCCTTGCTGGCATCCCCGGCGAACTTCACCAGTTGGTGGATCATCGGCGCGATTATTTCAGCCTGCTGCATATCCTCGCCGGGGCGCGGCCGGTAGTAGACTGTGCCAAGATTACGGCTCAGGTACCATTCGCCAGGCGCGTCCAGCAGCTCAAAGGCGTTGTCCACCTCGTAGCGGAATTCGGGGAACCAGTGCCCAGGCGAATAGTGCAAAGCGCCGTTAAGCGTGACCAGGGACTTTTCCTCATCCACGTCGGCGATTCTCATATACGAGCATGACCAGAAGTGGTGGGCAGTGAGCATGACGTCGTCAAGCCCATGGTACTTGCGCAGATCACCGGGCTTGAAGTGGAAAGGGCTTCTCGGGTCGGGCTCAGCCGGCTTGGGTGCTGTCAAAAAACCTTCATTGGGATTCCGGGCGCGAACAGTCCGCCGGCCATTGACGAAAAGTTGGCGAAAATACCACTCGTCGCTCCGGGCCTCCGGCACCTCGGCCTCCCACAGCCCTTCTTCGACCTTGCGCCAGCCAGTGATCTGACGCCCACCGCTGAAGATCGGCTTCTCATCGCCCAGCGCCTCGTAGCTGATGGGATACTGCTCAGTTCCCGAATCCTGCGGCTCGAAGACAAGCGGCTCGCTCAGCCGATAGGTCCCCCCGTGGATAAAGACTTTCACCGGCCCAGGTAGGTCGCCACCCGCCTTCAGCGCGCGGATCGCGGCGCGGGCGCGCGTAATCGAGGCAAACGGGCCGTCGGTCCGGCCCGGATTGGGCCTGAGCAATCGTCCCGACCACTCGTCGTTGCCATCAGGAGCCACATAGAAGGCGCTGCGGACCGGTTTTGCCGCCTCCTGGGCATAGCCGTGGGCGCATAGCAGCAGGCAGGTCGTAACTAGGGCAAGTTGGGCCAGAACCATTTGTGTCTTGCCAGAAGCCAACTTCATTTGTTCATCCCCTTTAGTCTAACGCTGGCGGATGCCACTTCAACTCGGGGCGTGGGCCGCCCTTCATCCAGGCCCTCCGGCACAATGACGCCCGCCTGTGCGACCAAGTCGGCAACACCAAGTAGGATCCGGTTGCCTGCGACCTCGTCATCTTCGCTGGCCACGGGCAGGACGGCCCCGCTCATCTTTGCCACGTATCTTTGGAGCTGTTGGGCCGCGAAGAGTATCTCATCGCTTGGTGTGACAGCTATGACAATGGTAGCGGCGGGCTGACCGCTAACCACCAATGCCCCGGGGGGTGCGTCAGTCTTCAGTGGCTGGGATGACGTTAGTCACTCGTCCGTGGTCAGGCTCCACAGGACAGTATTAACAATACACAAGCTGTGCGGCCCCGTGCTCTACTGTTCCCCTATGGCCGCGGCGTACTGCTCCAGTAGGTAGACCGGCCGGCGCGCTTCGAAGAACATCCACATCAGATCTTGTCGCCCGCGCTCTAACAAGGCCTCTCGCGAAGGCGGCTCTTGCAGCTCGAGCGTGGCCAACAGCTCCTGCTCTAGCCGCTCCTGCTGGGCGAAGAATTCCCCGGTGGGCATATTGTAGAAGCGATCGAAAAGGGCCCCCAGGGAGGCCTGCAAGCTAGCCGCCTGCTCCCCTTCCTGGCCCAGGCGTTCGATAGCCTCGGTCAAGGCTCTCTGCTTCCATTCCTGCCACCTGGCAGGGGGCGAAGCCCGTTGCTCCCGCAGAGCCTCCATCAGCTCTATCGCCAGTTGTTGCGGCGGTGTCTCAGCGACCCGTCGCAGTTGCCTGTCGTCCAGCAGTTCCAGGATCTGCTGCACGGCCTCGTGCATTGGCTCCTCTATGCGGCCCTCCGGCTCTCCCGCGTCACTCATTAGCTGGCGCATCTGGCGCCCCCACTCCTCACCCGGCTCGATGCCCTTGAGGGCGGCCTGCCACTGCTGCTGCTTCAGAGCCAGGGCTTCGGGCGAATTCAGCCGCTGGCGGAGGGCATCACGCTTCTGGATGACAGGGCGGATTAGCTCCGCCATCTGAGTACACTGCTCAACGGTCAAGCGCAGCCGGTGGAAGCTTGCCAGTAGCCAGATTTCGTGCTCAAGCTGCTGCCAGGTAAGCTGGCCATTGCTGCCCTGGGCTTGAGGCCATCCGGCAACGGTTGCCAAGCACATCGCCAGTGCGCTGAGAACTGACCACAACCACCATCTCTTCATCTTCCCTCACACCCCTCTCGATATCTACTGTACGGATTCGCAGCCAATACAGGGTTCTCTGAGTAGTGCAGCGGTTCCTTTGCGCTCGACAACGGGTTGCCTGAGTTAGGCCCTGACGGTGACGAGGATGCAACACCTCTTCGGCTCGCAAGTCTGCATGCCCTTACTTCCTTACCGGCAGAATTCTCTGCGGGTTGCTCCTCATGATCGTATCTTCCTCTTCGTCGGTCAGCCCGAACTCACGGCGCTCCGGCGTGATCGGCTTCTCTTCGGTAATAAGCTCCTCGTTGGTAGTATCTCAGGAGTCGCAGTGCAGATGCTCGTGCATCATTACCTTGCCCAACGCCTCGGGCTCTACAGGCCCGCACGCCGTGATGACCTTACCGTTCATTGTGCCAGTCATATCTTTAGCCCTTCAGCGCCACTGCGTCGGCTAACTGACCTCGAGATATGTCCCCCCGTAGTGGTCACGGGCGACGACCTCACCTTCTGCATTCATCCGCACCACGGCCACCCGCGCATCCGTGCGCAAACCGTCCAACTTGACCTCGTCTTCCCCATCGAACCGCAGCAGAATCAGATCGCGACGGCCGTCAGGCCAATTGACCCGCCCCGCCCACGCAGTGCCCTCGCAGAGCAGATTCTCGATTTCGAGCTGCGCCGAGCGGCCCTCCTTGTACGGTATCAGCAGCATCCCCGCCAGCAGCGGCAGCTCCCGCTCCCAGGTCATTATAGCCACCGGCGCGGGCGCCGGATGCCCCCACCCAGGGGCTACCCAGCCCTGCACCGGATCGTTTTGCCCGCAGATTACGGACATCTCCGGCCGGGGCGGACCCGGCAGGCAGATAACCTCCAGGTTTGCGGGAGACTGGTTGAAGGTGCGGAACGTGGCCTGGCCCTCATCAATGAATACAGGCATCGGTGCGAAGTGCAGCATTGACTCGACCTGGTGGCGGCCGTCACCTTCGACATAATCGAAGACCAGGAAGTAGTCACTGCGTACGAAGATAACGGCCCGGTGGTGGACCGGCTGGGGCCCTTCATCCGGCTGCGGCTCGCCGTAGCCGGCGTCGTACTGGCTCCTGGCGTAGTCAAAGACATCGCCGGTGTACCACTGGTTTTCGCCGATTACGTCCCGGACTGTCTGCTCCAACGTCTGTCGCCCGATGCGGTTTTGCGGCTTACCATCAACGTGAATGGTGCTGTGCGCATAACTGGAGTTCATATAGTCGCGGAAGCGATCCTGCATATACGAATGGATGCCGGGATCAACAATGAATTCCTTACCGTAGCCGGACACGTCAATGCTCAGCTTGTCCTCGTGCCGGTGACTGCGGCCAATTGAGGCGCCGTCGAAGAACAGGCACAGATCCTCGGGGTCCCACCCCCCGCGCATAAAGTACATACCGCTGTATGGAAAAGCCTTGGACGACTCCGCCGGTACGGTGCCCTCGCCCTCGAATACGAAACGGGCGTCCTCCCGACCCAGCTCCCGGGCCATCAGGTGCTTGTTGCCGTTGTCGGTCCGGGCCACGTGCAGGTAGCCGCCCGCGTCATTGTGGGAGACCACGGTGCCGCAGGGCCGGACCCGGTGCATCGAGTAGTCCAGCATGCGATTGAGCGCGGCTTTGAAATCGTCACCCAGGTCTATGTCGTTGAGCTGGGCGAGGCGGTAGACGTTGAAGAGCCGCTGCATACAACCCTCGTGATAACCGGCCAGTTCGTACTGCGCACCGTCGGGGTGAAACTGCCTCTCCAGTTCCTCGTGCAGCCTGGTGAGGCCCTCTTCCCGCCAGAACGCGGCCCGTTTGAATTCGGGAAATAGAATCCCGGATCGGTATATGGCTAGAGTGTCGGACCAGCCGAAGTTGGCACTATCCGGCAGGCTCCACTCCAGCGTATGCTCGACCATCTCCCACCAGGTCTTGAGCATATCAAGCCGCGTCTGCTGTCGGAAGGAGGGCGAGTCAAGCATGGAAAAGAATGTCCACGGCCAGCAGCGCGTAAGCCGCGAACTGGGCCGGTGCGGCGCCCAGCCGCCCAGGCCGCCGCGGTGCCCCACTGGCCGGAGATTGTGCCGGATGTGGGAGGATATTATCTCGTCCTGGCGCCGGGCGTACTTCTCGTCACCGGTCGTGCGGTAGGCGGAGATCAAGGCGCGGTTCCAGCTCATATACTGCAGGTGAATCGGCCACTCCACGTAACCGGTGGGATTGCCCCGCCAGTCAATTTCGCCGGGACGATAGTAGTCCTGTATGTACCCTTCGCACAACCGGTCGGCCTCAGCAATGGTCGCCGGCGTTGCATCGGGAATAATGTCAAAGTAGAAATGCTCAGGAGTAGTGCGGGTGCGGAAGTGCTCGTCCAGCGCCGCGAGCGCGCCG
>JALGTU010000146.1 GCA_029821195.1 Candidatus Zipacnadia bacterium | reverse complement strand
GAAGATCATTGTCACGCTGGAGAACCTGCTATCCGCGATACTGGGGCTCGTCGTCGGGCTGCCCATAGGCTGGTTCTACACGCGCCTGGTAGCCAACTCCTACCAGACCGAGCAATACACGATCCTGTTGCACATCGAGTGGACTACCTACCTCATCGCCATCCTGACGGTGCTCGCGGCGATGGCGCTGTCCCAGTGGCCCGCCCTACGCGCACTCGCCCGTATGGACCTGGCCCAGGCCGTCAAGATGACTGAGACCTAACCGCCAGCTCAGCAGGCTGGTAGGTAACGTAGTGGCTGTGCGGTACGACGGGCGTCACGCAGTGCTAAAGAGGGATACCTGGGTTGCGTTAAGCCTCTTTCGGGCGGCGTGGTAATAGGTCTCTTCAACCTCCACTCCAATAAAGCGCCGATCCAGCTTCAGCGCAGCAGCTCCCGTCGAACCGACACCCATAAAGGGGTCGAAAACCAAGTCCCCGGGATTCGATGCTATGCGTATTATTTTCTCCAGAACCGCGACCGGCTTCTGTGTAGGGTGATGTGGGGCCTTTAGGCGCTCCGCGCCCACGCAGATTGGAGTCTGAATGAAATTGTGCATTTCCTTTCGGCTCAGAAAATTCCAGGTGTGTCCCTTATTCCACATACAAACTATAAGCTCGCAGCTATTGAGAAACCCAGCTTTGCATATCTTTGGAGCAGGATTCGTCTTGTGCCAGACCATATATTGGAAGGTGTCAAAGATGGGGTCGAATGCTTCGTGCCACTTACCAAGCAAGTTGTAGCTGCAGAACGCAAAGATGTTTCCAGTTGAACGCAAAGATGTTTCCAGTTGGTTTCAGGACTCTCGTGAACTCCTGCTGCCACACCGTTGTACGATTGCCAGAGAGTGCTTCCGGTTATAGCGTGGCTTGGACACGAAGCCAACTGTAGCTGAGTTGTGAGCTATTATGTGCCTGTGAAGAATCCTTTCCTCACCTTCTGTATTTCTACTGAACGATCGTAGAATTCCATTACGCTCTCATACTGTTTATACTCAAACCTATCAGCAAACGTTACAAAGGGCTGGAGCTTCATTTGCTGAGTGAACTTGCTCTTATGTTCCTGTGGCCCCACAATGGCGAACGCTGTGTCGAAGTCGATCAGTTGCACACATCTGGTTAGAGCATCTGCAAGTGTCGCTGCACTATGTACAACCTCAAACGCGTATTTTGGGAACTTGAACCCTGTGTCATTGAACCACAGAACATCTATTCTTCTTACTATGTTCACTATTTCTGGATAAGTAAAGCTCGGCATGTCTTGGAGTGTCACAAACTGACCTAACCGAATACCATCGGCAAAGATACTGGACTTGTCCGGCGTGTAGGTCATGAAGCCTTGGAAGTTGCCTATTCGTAAGCAGATGCCCTCCATATACGAGTGCATCCTCTTCTTGTTTTCGGGCCTGGGCTTTTCTTCTTCCTGGTAATCTTCTAAAGCGTAAATCCCCAACCCGACCCTCTTGAAGTTCCTGCCTCTCTTGATTTCTCTGTATAGAACCCCTCGGATGCCTGCTTTCCACTCCTTGCTATCTTTCGCTGTAGGATAGTACTCTTGGATATTCTCATAGATTTGTTCCCACGTTGCTAAACCATTGAGATCTTCCAGAACCCTCCTTATTGCTTGCACTTTGGTCAGCATCGTTCGTTCACAGCCATTTTGCGCACGCCGGGAGGAGTAACAGGAGAAAGAAGGCGCAGATAGCTGCTTCTCTTGCTGCACACCTCGCCAGGAGACTGTCGGCGGGCTGCGACCCATGACTGGCTTCGCGTTCCCTGAGTCTACTGAGAAGTATGGCTACCTTTCCTGCTACAATGCGTTATCAGTCTTTCGAGGCCACTGGAGGCAAGCAGCACCGCGCCGACAGCGAGGACACCGAGGAGACAGCCCGTAGACGTAGCGCCAACTGCTTCGCGTTCGCTAGGGAAAACGCTCCATACATGCTATGTCTGGCAATCAACCGATTACGGATACTCAGCGGCCATAGCGATGACGATATCAGCCCGACTCACGATCCCCACCAGCCGGCCCGCCTCGTCAATTACTGGCACTCGCTTAATATTCCTCTCGGCCAGGCGCTTGATGATCTCCTCGACAGGGGTATCCGGGCTCACCGAAACTACCTCGCGGCTCATAACCGATTCTACCGGAGCGCCTGCGGGCGCCTTGAGGATATCGGCCTCGCTGATTATCCCCACCACCTTGTTCAGGAGGCCCGGTACTTCCCCCTCGGCGACCACCGGCATCCCACTGATCCTGTTCTGGGCGAGAGACTTCGTGACTTCAGCCACCGTGGCCAATGCAGTGGTAGTCACCACCCGCGGCGTCATAATGTCACTGGCTGTCTTTACCATTGTACCTGCTCCTTACCCAACGCTGTTATCGGGGCCCTTGGTCATCCCATCGGTTGCTATCTTCCCTTACCTACTAGTTCTCCGCACCGGCGACGCTTCCTTCCCACACTCACGCACCGACCAAATCAAATGGCGCTGTACTCCCTAATGTAATCCTCGTCCGCGCCGCGCTCGCGCATAAAGCTGACCAGCGCCTCCCGCATCTGTCCGGCAATCCCGGGCTCCTTGCTGAGGAGGTTGTGCTGCTGTTGGGGGTCTTTGTGGCGGTCGTGCAGCGTCGGCTCCCAGCTTTGCGGCCCGGTCACCAGTGTCCAACGCGGCCCACTCACCGTTATGCACGAGGGCAGGTACTCAATTCGCCCCTCGCCGCTCCCGCTGTGGCAGGAGGTGAATATGTACTGGTGATGCACGTCGGTCCGCCCGGTGAGCAGCGGCAGCATAGACCTGCCATACATCTGCGGGCCGGGCAGGTCACAGGCGTTCAGCACCGTGGGCATCAGGTCAGCTGGCTGCACCAGCGCGGCTGTGTGGTTGCTTCGCGTCTGGCCCGGAAGCCGTATCAGCCACGGTATGCGGCCGACCTGATCATAGATGGGCCAGGCATCCTCGGGGTTCACCGTATGTTTGCCCATGCGCCGGTGTTCGCCCAGGTACATCCCGTGGTCCGACAGGATCATCACCACCGTGTTATCCAGCAGCCGCATAGTCTCTATCTGATGCAGCAACTGTCCTACCCACCTGTCGGTCAGTGTCACTTCCGCGGCGTAGCGGGCGCGGAGACGCTCGATCTCGTGCGGCTCGTAGATGTCGGTATAGCCGTAGTTGGGGTAGGAGTAGTCCAGCCCTTCGTAATCGGGGCTATAGTACTCGGTATAATAGCCTGGCGGCCACCAGTCTTCGTGGATTTCGAAGGTATCCACCCAGAGGAAGAAATTGTCGCGTTTGTAGTTGTCCTCCAGCCACTGGCAGGCGCTCGTCATAGTCCGGGCGACAAACCAGTCTGTCTCGTGCCGGTAGTGCATAGTGCGAGCCCATATTCTCCCGGGGCACGTTCAGTTCGACCTTCTCTTGGTTGCTTTCCCAGCCCTCGGGCGGCGTGATGAAGATATTCTCGTCGAAGCCCTCGCCGAATCCGTTGTGCTCCATATTCGAGGTATCGTGCACGAATGCCGTATAGTAGCCGGCTTCCCTGAGCAACTCCGTGATCGTGATCTCATCGTCAGCCAAGGACTTCCACCCGTAGACCGGCCAGTTCACATTCCCGGTAAAGGCGTCAGTCCGCATGGGGATAGTGGGAAAGCTGGCACAGTAAGCCGCGTCCATCCGCACGGCGTGCTGGGCAAAGGCATCCATTGCCGGGGTTCGGATGGCCGTATTCCCATAGCATCCCAGATAATCCCACCGCAGCGTGTCCAGGCAAATTACCACGACATTCATTGGCTATTCCTCATTCTGGTTAGATTCTCATCAGCAAATCCTGGGGCGGGCGGCGGCGCAAGCTCCTGCGCTCAAGCGTCTGGCCGGCTGGCCCACAGCATCCCGCGCTCGACGATGACGCGAGCCTCCTCGACCTCAAAATCTGCCGCAACATGCCCCACTGAGCTGTAGAATACTCGTCCGTCGCCATACCTGCGCTTCCACACCACCGGCATCACGCAGCCGGCAATCCAGGGACAGTGCTCGCCGCTTAAGGTAGTGGTCGCCAGCACCTCGTTGGACGGATCAACGTGCATATAATACTGTTCGGAGTGCATCTCGAAGTCCGCCAACCCGGCGGTGATGGGATCATCGTGGTCTACGATATTGACGGTGTAATCAATAATCCCGCCCAGATGCGCTACCCACTGGCCGCCGACCATGAACTGGTACTCGGTGTTGGTGCGGAACGAATCGCCCATTCCGCCGTGCCAGCCGGCAATGCCGACGCCGCTGCGCACCGCCTCCAGCAGCCCCTTTGATTGCTCGCTATCAATCTCGCCCATCGTCCAGACCGGCACGATCAGGCTGAGCGACTTCATATACTCGTCCTCCAGGTAAACGTCCAGCGTGTTCTCCACACGCACCGCGTAGCCCTGCTCCCGCAGGTACGGCTCAAACACGTCCACGCATTGCCTGGGCTCGTGGCCTTCCCAGCCCCCCCACACCATCAGTGCTGACTTCATAACTTGCCTCCTTGCCGAGTATTATCCGGGGGCGTGCCGCACAAACCTCGGCACACAGATCTCGACCTGTTGTTGACCCGGGATACTGTAATTTGGGAAGAACAGCATGTGCATCCCGTCATCGGTCATTTCAAACCCCGGCTCATCGTGGATGACTATCCGGCTGCCCTCCGCGACCTCTTGCACGTTCTCGATCCGATACCCGTAAGCGCTGCCATCGCCGTGGATCACGCGTAGCCAGACGCCCTTCAGCGCCTCGCCCTCGGGCAGATCTGCCGCCACTTCAAGCGCATCCTGGTCGCCCTCGGCAGCACGGAGGACCTCGCGCAGGGGCGTGCGCACCACCGGTTCACCGGTTACCGCGAATTCGTCGGCTTTGATCTGGCCATCGCCGTACACGTAACCCCAGGCGAGCCCCGCGCCCTGCCGCGACAGGACGGCCACCGGCCCACGCACTTTGACCCCTGCTACGTTTCGCTCGATATCGTCTGTGCTGCAATAAATGAGGTCGGTGCGATTCTTCATCGTCACGATAGCCGCTACGGCGAAGGGGTCGGACGGCTGCGGGGTAACCCACTTGACACGTTCAATCATCGGCTCGGCACCCCTGGCCCAGGCATCGTAGACCGCCGCAAAGCTGCTGGTCAAGCCCTCCTGGCCCTGACGCCGGCGCATCAGATACGGGCCCTGGTATTTGTCCACTTCTGAGAGTATGTTGTTGGCGGGACGAAGAAGTGGGATGCGACCCAGGATAAACTCCGTCTCCGGCTGGTCGTTGAGGAAGCAGCGCACCGACGCGCCCGTATCCTGTCCGGTCCAAGTAACAACCGCTGGCGCCGCGGTCTGAGTCACCCGCACGTCGTGGACGAAACTGCGAACGGCCTGCCACTCTTCGGCTGAGTCAATAACGGCTGAGGAAACCGGGGTGCGTCCGAGCACATTGTACGCCACATCCTCGCCGGCCAGCGTCCCCGAGCGCCCGGCCAGCGCCAGGCTGGACTGTTCGTCACAATCCTCATCCGCCGACGGGCGCAGCACCGACTCGTGCCACTCACCGCCCTTCAGCCGGAACAGGTCAAAGACATACGAGCGCTGGTCATTGAGGGCGATGAGCATAATCAAGCGCCGGGCGGTTTCGATCTCCTGCCACGGGGGTCCCGGGGACTCGGCTTCGACGAGCTGGACTTGCTTGTCGCAGTGCCCGCCGGGATCGTAGGCCAGCAGCGCCGACCGCGCCCACTTGCTGCTACCAGGCTTACGCGGCTCATTCCAGCCGACGTAGGACATATTATGGGACAGGCAACTGGTGGCGAAGCTGCGATAGATACTGTTGGGCAGCGTAATGTAACCGATATCGGGCAGAATCTCGGTGCCCGCCGCCCACAGTATCATAGAAAGCCGGTCGGTGTGGTAGTGGGAAAGGTAAGTCAGCGGACAGAAGTGCAGGTGGACCTGCGTCGGATCCGCAGTGGCCTCACGCGACAGCGCGAAGTGCCCGTACGAGTTCAGCTCGATATTGGGCCGGGCCTTGATCTCGCCGCCCCCACGCCAATGGCTATCGTGCACCGTCACCCGGCGTCCGTCGGGGTAGAGCATAATACCCAGCACTTGCGCTGCCTTCTCCAGGATTGGGAATCGCTCGCTCAGATTAGTATTCTCCAGCTTGAGGCCGTACTTGCTGTCCACGTAACCCGGCGGGTCGGTGTAACCGGCAAAGGCGTTGCTGGCTCGAGCCAGGTTGGCAACAGTCTGGTAGTGATAACCGGGGCTCCCCTCGCGCCACATACCGTCGAAGTGAAAACTGCCGTCTATTACCCCGCCGAACCACGGAATCATTGCGTGGATCATTTCGGGGTCATTCAGCACACGCCCGGCGGCGACGACTTTGCGGATGGTGTAGGGGTGCAGGTTGCCGAAGCCGCCGCCGAAGTCTTCGTGCAACTCCAGGATCATCTGGTAGCTGGCGCGGAACCAGTCCTCCACCGGCTTGCGGACATTGTGACCCCGCTCTCGCGACAGCTCGTCCCACACCGGAGAGTTATAGGCCTGGTCATAGCCGAAGACGGCGCTAATGGGCATCTCGCCAAAGTGGTGCCCATGCCAGACCCCGCCACGACGGGGCCGCCCATACACGATGCGGTGGCCGGAGGCGACGTTGCTCTCCCGGGCACACCAGTGCGGATAGGCTTCGGCCAGCGCCACTAGAATCACCGCCGCCCGCCGGGCGTACTTCTCCTCGCCGGTGAGTTGATACAGCCGCCCTAGATACTGGCTCTGCCCCGCCAGGAACTTGTGCCGCCGGTGCCGGAGCACCGCCGATAGGAAGTAGTCAGTGTCGTCACCCTCCCGCTTGTAGTAATGCCACTCGACTGGTTCGCCGGAGATATTCTTGCCTTTGTGCACCGCCGTCTCCAGATAATCAGGATCGGGGAACTTCATGCCGCACTCATTGCAGGCGACGTGGTCAGGGTCGCTCAACTTCCAGACGCTCACCCACCCGCTGCCACACTTGGGACAGCGCACCCGCTTGAAACCGTTGTCCCGGGATACCAGCGCCAGGACTGACGCCTCGTCGAGCGCCATCAGCTCGGCGACTATCCCCCGCATATTCCCTTCATCGCGCCTGGCCTCGAGGGACGTATCCAGCATAATCGCTGCCGCCGCTGGATGCTCGACCTGCGAGCTGTCCGCGACAAAGTCAGCGCTTGCCAAAGTAACCATTCCCAGTAACAACAGGATAACACCGGTGTGAACGGTTGCCAGGTATGCCATCAAACCGGCACAATCAGATGATAGTGAGTGTTTCGAGCTAATTCTCCTCAACCCAATCCCCTCTATTTAGTCCTGCCATCTCTTCTTGAGATTCGGCACCACACTGTACTTCTCCTCGCCCAAATCCAATGCCACCGGGAATCTGCTGACGCCTGCCTCTCTCACGAAGAGCTGTCGGAACAAGTACCGCTCGTTTGATCGTGGCTTTACAATCCTTCGTACCAAGGCAAACAGTTGGTGCCCGGTACTGGCAACTAGCCAATCAGCGGCCATGTCAGCGCCAAGCCCGCGACAATCAGCACGGCGTAGACTATCTGCCTGAAGACGACTTCATTCACCCGGTAGTGAGCCGCGTTGCCCAGAATCAGACCTAACAGCGTAAAGGACAGGCAGAATGCGGCCACGCCCAGTATGTGCGCGTCCAGACTCGAACTCACCACCCACCCGCCGATCAGCGCTGTGTTCAGGACAACCCAGAGCAGGCAGAGCGCAGCCCGGAACTGGCCCTTATCCGCCAGCGCCCTGGTCGCATAGACAACCACCAGGGGCCCTCCCGAACCAAACGCACCATGTATAATGCCTCCCAGCGGCAGCAACCCGCTGGTGAACCATCGGGCCCGCGTACTGATTTTGTGCTCAATCCCTGAGTCTTTCGACCGGGTTACCAAGCCGTGTACCCCCACACCCACCGCAAAAACCGCCAGCACCCACTTGAGACCCGCCTCAGGCATTGACTGGGACATCCAGAATCCCAGGGGCAAGCCGATGCCGACCAGCAACACGATGTGGCCCCACTCCATCCAGGGAATGCTTTTTCTCGATTGGAGCACGATCAGAAGCGCCAGTATCCACGCCTGGATAACCAATACCGGTACCGCTACATGCAGTCCCAACAGCAGCGTGACAAACGGCAGCGCCAGCACGGTGCCCCCAAAACCGGTTATCGCGGCTTGTAGGTGGGTCAGGAGAACGATCAGCCCGACCAACCCGTAGATAACGATTTCACTCACGGCTCAAGCCTCACTATTTGCGCGTCTCGCTCTCCCGTTCGCCCACCGCACCGCCGCGCAGCCAAACTGATCTTGATTTCTTGTGCCGGCGTGTAGTTCGGCGGCCAGGAGAAGAACGCCTCCCCTTGTGCCTGCTTCAACGTCCCAAAGGCCCCGCAGACGAGATTACACACGGGGGAAATCACTGTCTGGAGATGGTCTTTCGGCCGGGAGATGGCGAAGTCGGCCCGGGCTGGAGACGGCAATACGGGAGGCCATTGGCAAGCCCACCGGCGACATATACGACTCCGATTCCCTGGGTTTGACCTTGCACCTTGCCCTGGGCTCAGTGGCGCGACTGGATGCGTCAGGGGGCTAGCACGGAAGCGCCCGCTACCGGCTGGCAGACGGCGGTGGCGACAGGTAGGCCTCGGGGCCGATAATATTGCGCCGTCAGGTTAGCGAGAAGGCTGTCGGTCTGCGTCCGCGCTACGAGCACCGCCACCGAGCCGCCCAGGCCGGCGCCGATGAGCCGCGCCCCGACCACGCCCGGGCAACCCAGGGCACAGTCCACCAGTTCGTCCAACTCCTCGCAACTGCACTCATACCCGCCGGGCTGGCGGTACAGCCTGGCGGCCTCGACTCGCTCCGCGTCGCCACTCTCCAAGTCTGCGATTAGCCGGTCCAGCGCAGCGTCACTGGCGTCGGTATGGAAGGGCACGCGGCGCCCATTCGCCAGGCGCGTCACCCGGTCGCCGTTGTGGGATATGGTCATTAGGCGGCCGAAGCCAGCAATGTCGCCGCTACCGAGCAGCTTGGGCACCAGCTCGCTGCGCAGACACTCAGCAACGCCATATAGACACACCTGCCGAACTTTGTATCCGGCTGGCGGCTCATCGTGCGTGGCGAATACCCTTTCCAGTGCGCTTTGCTCATCGGGTAGTTGCTGCAGCAGTTCAGCGCGCGTGATGCTCTCCGGCAGTGAGCGAATCATGCGCATGATGTCGGACTCTGAGATGCCCAGGTTGCTGGAGCAGGGCCAGCCCGAACTCGTAGGCCGCCACGCGGGCGTTGAAGGCGTCACGGGCACCGGCTGTCTTCTGCGCCTGCTTCAGGCTGTCCGCAACCACGATATCATAGCCGTCCGGCAGTGGAACGGTCTGGATAGTGAGCGGATGGTTGCCTAAGTGGGAGAGGCATCCCTGGCGCGACAACAGGATGGCTGCGTGGTCGCCCGCGCCGCCTCGAGTGCCCACATACCACTCCGCGGCGCCGCACAGCTCGACCAGCTCTTCAGGGGTATACGTGAGGTGGTTAATGGTGGCGGCCGCCAGCATGGTGGCTACCACCAGCGCCGAGGAGGAAGAGAGACCGGCGGCGGTACCGATAGTACTGGTCACCAGGCCATTGAAGCCCCGCAGCCTTTCGGGCGGCTGGCCCGATCCGGCTCGCTGAAGATGCTGCAGATAGACCAGGGGGGCCTTGACGTAGTTGGCCCAGTCCGCGGCCAGCCCGGCTTCTTTTCGTCGCTCGTACTCTGCCTGCGTCCAGCGGTCCCAGTCGTCAATCGGATGCGCTGGCAGCAGGTCACCGATGGCGAATTGGCGGGGGCCGAATTGCTCCTGCATATTCTGCAAGGCGACCGTGTCGTCGTCGCGCGGCTGAGCGATGAGCAGCAACTCGTTAACGGCGATCGGATTGACTGCACCACCCCGGTGGTCAATGTGCATGCCCAGCAGGTTTATGCGCCCGGGAGCGCGCACCACGATTACCGGCGCGTGGTCGCCGAATAGCGTCGCACAGCGACTCAAGGCCGCAGCCAACTGGTGTGCTTTCTCAGCGACTCTTTCCGCCTCATCACCGTAGGCCTGGCGCAGCCGCTGGTGCAGCCCGCTATTGGCGTCGGCACACGCTTCCAGCCACGCGGCCACGGGTTTCGCCTCGGAAGGCTCACGAGTGGCTACTGGTTATCCCTCCCCAGAGAGCCGGTGAATATCAGTTACGTTAGGGCGGCTCGCTCGATGACACCGTGAGCCATCGGCTTGTTCTTGACCACTTCGTCGGGTCCGTAGAAGCCTTTGTCAATCCGCGTCAGCGAGTAGATGATTGTGTGCGGCGCCAGGAAGGTGCCCGGGTCGGCGACTGAGTTGCAGCCGACCTGACTCCAATCGCCCATGATTATCCCCAGCTTGGGGCCGCCCAGGACATAGGCGCCCTCCTCGGTCCGGATGACCAGCGGCTTGCGGTCGGCTCCTTCACGCAGCCCCTCGAAGATGCCCAAATTGGCCGCCGTGGCCTGGTTGCCAAAGTGAGTGGCGTAGCCGCAGAGGCTATCGCCCACATAGGAGGGGTGCGGGAAGTTGGCCTTGTCCATCATGACGACGTTCTTCAGCTCGCCCCGGAAAGTACCACCGTCGCCGACGATCACGTTACCTCGGAAATAGACCCCCTGGCGCAGCTCGTTGCCTGCGCCGATAATAGTGGGGCCCTTAAGCCCGACGCCGGGCTCGACCGTAGTACCCTCACCGATGTAGATATCGCCCTCATCCAGGTAGATGCTGCTACCCAGGATGCTGGCGCCGGCGGCCACGTAGATAGTATGAGCCTGAGCACCAGGTTCGGTAATGCCCACGACGGTGGCTGGCTCAAAGATGGCGCCTGCTTCCAGAATCACCTGGAACCGGCCCCAGGCCTGGGCGCCGTCGCCGACCGTATCGGTGCGGACGTTCAGGTCATCGCCGGCGGACAGATTCTGCGCAATCGTCTCGGCCAGCCAGCCCTCGGCATAGCCGCTGATGGCCGGGATGACATTCAGCACGCAGGCAATATCGGGACTGGTGAACAAGGCTTCGTGGGCAAACGGATAGGTCTGAAAGTCGAAGTAGGTCTCGACCTTCAGACAGTCGGGGACATCTTCTGGCTTCAGCTCGTCAACAGGGATTGGCTCGTTGGTCATCTGGTTTCCTCCATTGTGGACTTGCACTTGGCGATTTCCTCCAGTATTGTCGCGTGCAGCGTCGGATTGGTGCTTACCACGACATCGAACAGGGTCTCCACATCGTCGCTGCAGGTGACGGGGTTGCCGTCGAAGTCAGTGACCTCGACTTCGGCCTGCTCGGCTACGAGGATCCCGGAGAAGACGTCTACGAACGGCTGCTGGCGGGCGAAGTAGCAGTCAATCTTGCCCTCGGCGACGTCCACGAAGCCATAGGGGCCGCCGTTGGGGAGAAAGAACTTGAACTGCTCCATTAGTCCGCGGTACTCATCCATCAGCGGGCTGAGGAACTTCTTGGGCTTCATCGCGTAAGACTCGATGCTGGCATCAGCCAGATCGGTGATCGGCGGCCGACCCATTAGCTCGCGATACTCAGCGTTGAGCGCGACGCGGTGGACTAGCTGGTCGCCCTGCAAGTCGGCGGTGAAAGCCCCGGCCTCGCTGGCAAAGGCGATCTCGTGATGAACACAATCACCCACGGCGCAGGTCAGCGGGCGAAAGTCGGCGCCGTAGAGAGCCAGGGAGCTGTACCAGAAATCGGGAATGCCCCGCTTGAACAGGTAGCTGCCATCAAAGGGGTCGGACACGGCGTACAGCACCGGCCCGGCGGCGTCAGGCAGTAGCTCGACGCGCCCGGCCTCTTCCGACAGCAGGATGACCCGGCCACCTCGCTCCGTGAGTCGCTGCTTGTAGCCGTTCTCGGTATCCTTGTCAACCTTGAATATCTCCGGATCCCAGCTCTTGTACTCGCCCAACCTCTGCTCCACCGTCTCTCCCCCCACGTTCTGCTCGTTGAGGGCAGCTACTGTGTCCAGCGCCTCTGCCACCAGCGCCAGGTTGAAGGCCAGCAATTCACCCTCCGCCTGAAAATTCTCCAGCCTGGTATTAAATAGTGCGTCGTTCAATACGACCACTCCTTTCGATTAACGAACTGTACGACAGCCGCCGGTCCAGCATACCATCTCCGGCGACTCTAAACAAGACGTTTCGCCACCAAGGCGACTTCCACCTCCACCGAGACATCACATCCTGCGGGTAGTCGAACAAATTTCGTCGGTGATGTCACGACGAAGCCGCTCTCTTGAGAAAGCGGCTTCCCCCAAGACTCTTCTTGCC
>JALGTU010000145.1 GCA_029821195.1 Candidatus Zipacnadia bacterium | reverse complement strand
TGATATCCCTCGCTTCATAGAAGAACTGCCAAACACCTAATTGGCTCTTAAGCCACTCCTTCGCCGTCATGCAGTTCAAATGGCTGCTCTTGCATTGACACGTACGAGTGTAGGCAATGGGCAATTTCTTGCGGTAGTACGAATCACCCTGGTAGAGCGCCCGAGGCAGCTCATGTGTCAAGGCCGTACTAGATACGCCTTGGGTCTTCGCCATCGCACTTCCCCCTCCAAGCTCCTGTGTGTGTTCCGGCCCCCGATTGGCGCGAGGCTCTGAGGCTGCGTGATTAATACAGATGGTACCAATCACCCCGCATATTGTCAAGAAGCGGCGCATACTCACAACGCACCACGCGAGCTATTATTCCTTTCCAAGTGCCACACTCGTTCCCCTTCCGAACACGGCAGTTAAGCCCTCCTGCGCCGAGGGTACTGCACGGGCGACTGTGTGGGAGAGTAGGCCGTCGCCGGGGTTTTGCTCCTCCCCAGGGCCCCGTTTTGCCCCTCTGGGTACGAGTGTGGGCCCTCTCCGTCGCGACCCCTTTCAGTTGACTTTTGCACCCCAAATGGAGTATAATTCCAGGGTTCAGATGCGATAAATTGGCGTCGGACGAGAGGCTCTCATAACCTTATGTATCGTCCGAGGAGCTTGGAAATATATGGGTACGTTGGTACAGAAGATCCGCGATGTCTTCTGGGGCGAGCCCAATGAGAACGGCAACGGAATGGCCCCGGCAATGCGGATCACCGTACAATGTGAGTGCGGGGAAAAAATCTCAACACGCATCGAAAAAGCATACGACCTCCAAGGGCAATATCTGCCCGCTGAAGATGAAGACGAAGCTAAGCCACCAGTAATTGTCGGGTATCTGCTGAGAAAAGAGCTGGTCGGCAGTCGCTGTCAGAATCCGGTACGGGTGACGGTGCAGTTTGACGCTGACAAGCGGCCCACCGACCACAGCGTCGAGGGCGGCGAGTGGATCTCGGCGGAAGAGTGCGCGTAATCGCGCCCGTGCTGCCGGCAGCCAGCGGAGGGGCAAGCAATGGACCAGAACTCCGAAGCCGCCCCCGAGCCGACAGCCAACTCTAAGTTCTGGCGTTCGCCAGTGGGGAAGCTGGGCCTGCTGGCGATTTGCATGTATGTCGTGCTGGTCAGCACCCCTCTAATCCCGATTCCCCTTAGCTACGGACTGCGCCTGCTGCTGGCTGCGTCGCTCCTCGCCACGCTCGTACTAGCGGGACTGTCGGTCGGTCTGATCGTGCAGGGCGCGCGGTTGCAGGTCTCCGCTGTCCAGGAGTTGGGGCTGCTGGTGGTGTCCGCCGGCCTGTGGTTTGGCCTGGCCCGCCTGGCTACACTCAGTCACCTCCACCGCTTGCTGGTCACCCCCCTCGCGACCGTCATGTTCTTGCTGGTGTGCCTGTGGCTGGGGAGAGTGATATCGCGCCTGTTCCGGGACCGGAGCATCCTCCTACCTGTCTGTGCGGCGGCGGCAGTGGTGGACATATTCACGGTCTACGCCGGCCCGACGGGCATAATGTTGGAGAAGCACCCGGAATTTGTCGAGAGCCTGGCGATGGCCATTCCGCAAATCGGCTCAGCGGTTGGCGGCGAAGGCTTGGCTGGGCTTAGTGTCGCCAACTTCATCGGCCTGGGCGACTTCATCTTCCTGGCAGCGTTCCTGGCGGCGGGAGCGAGGTTCGGCTTCGATCTGGCGCGTACGGCGGGGGTAGTACTACTCCTGGTCGCCGTGGGCATGACCGTGCACATAGTCTCGCCGATCGCGATCGGCATCCCGCTGCTACCGTTCATCGCCACGGGCTTCGTGGTGGCAAATTGGCGGGAGTTCCGGTTGAGTGCGGAGGAGAGGAAGGCCGTCGCTGCTGGCGTGCTGCTGATCGCTGCGCTGGTGCTGGTGATGTGGCTGCTGTTCGGTCGAACGTGAAGCCGGCGTCACAGCATCTTGTTCTGGGGGGAGCACGCGGGATCCAACTGCTGGTTCCTACTACGTTGACGGGTACGCTGGTCGCGACACCCTTCGACAAGCTCAGGGCAGGGGAATGTCGCTCCTACGAGGGCAATATGGCGAGAAGGTCTCCTCACCCCGACACCCGCCGGACCCGTGAGCAACCGACATCAGCGGCCTCGGCCGCAGTGCGGCCATCGGGGAGTAGCAGGTCCGGCGCAATCTCGGCCAGGGGTATGAGTACGAACTGGCGGGCGAGCATCTGCGGGTGAGGTATCTTCAGGTCGGGCTCGGCTACCCGCTCATCCCCGTAAAGCAGGATGTCTATATCAATGGTACGCGGGCCCCAGCGGCGCGTCCGCACCCGACCCATTTCCTTCTCGATACTCTGGACTATCCGGAGCAGCTCGCGTGCCGAGCAGGTCCCTTCTACCTGGATGACCTGGTCAAAAAAATTCGGCTGGTCCTGCGGGCCAACTGGCTCAGTTTCATACACTGAGGAAGTGTTACCGACCTCGATTTCGGGCCTCTGCGCGAGACGCCGCAGCGCCTCGACCAGGTTAGCCGAACGGTCGCCGAGGTTGCTGCCCAGGCCCAGATAGCAGGTCACAGGCCTATCCACGGCTGCACACCTGTCCCGCGTCAGCCACAGATGCAAACGAACTGTCTGCCGTCATCTGCCTCTGTCTGCTGTTGTCTGCCGTACTAGGGTGTGTCGGGCAGCGGCCGGTGGGGCACTACGCCGGGCGCCGGCTTGGTCTCTTCGGGCTGAAGCTTGGGCTCAGGCTCAAGTGCTTCAGGCTCTTCAGCAGGGGCCTCGGCCGCTTCCTGGGGCAACTCACCGTGCTCGAGCAGCGCCTCGACCTGCTCCATGGTCAGCGTCTCGTGCTCGAGCAGCGCCTCGACCAGCACTTCCAGCTTATCCCGGTGCTGGCGGAGAATGTCCAGGGCGCGCTGGTAGGCTTCGTCCACAATGCGGCGTACTTCCCGGTCAATCTTCTCCGCTGCCTCCTCGGAGTAGTTGCGCTCTTCAGCAAACTCCTTGCCCAGGAAAACCGGTCCGGTGTGATGTCCGTAGGTAATCGGCCCCAGCTCGTCGCTCATGCCGTAATCGGTGACCATCTCGCGGGCCAGCTTGCTCACTCGCTGCAGGTCATTGGCGGCGCCAGTGGTGATATCGTTGAATACCAGTTGCTCCGCGGCCCGCCCGCCCAGCGCCTGCGTCAACTGGTCGGAGAGCTCGCTGGCAAACATCATGTAGCGGTCGTCTTCGGGCAGATTCAGTGTGTAACCCAGCGCCATGCCGCGGGGGAGAATAGTGACCTTGTAGGTCTTGTCGAAATCGGGCAGCATACTGCCGACCAGGGCGTGACCGGCTTCGTGATAGGCCAGGACCTTGCGCTGATCGGCGCTCATCACGCGGCTCTTACGTTCGGGTCCGGCCAGGACGCGCTCGATGGCCTCGTCGAGCTCGGGCATGCCCACCTCCTTCTTGTGGAGGCGGGCCGCCAGCAGCGCGCCCTCGTTGACCAGATTCTCCAGATCCGCCCCGGAGAAACCCGGTGTGCGCTTGGCCAGGATCGAGGCGTCTACATCCTCGGCCATCGGCTTGTCTTTGATATACAGTGCCAGGATCGCCTCGCGCTCGCGCACGTCGGGATTGGGCACGACGACCTGGCGGTCGAAGCGGCCCGGGCGCAGCAGGGCCGGGTCGAGAATGTCGGGACGATTGGTCGCAGACAGGATGATGATGTCGGCGTTGGGATCGAAGCCATCCATCTCCACCAGCAGGGCGTTGAGCGTCTGCTCGCGCTCGTCGTGGCCGCCCCCCAGCCCCGCGCCGCGCAGCCGGCCGACGGCGTCTAACTCATCAATGAAAATAATGGCGGGGAGATGCTGTTTGGCTTCGCGGAACAGATCGCGCACCCGCGAGGCGCCGACTCCTACAAACATCTCGACGAAGTCAGACCCGCTCATATAGAAGAAGGCGACATCCGCTTCGCCGGCAACGGCGCGCGCCAGGAGCGTCTTGCCGCAGCCGGGGGGGCCCACTAGCAGAACACCGCGGGGTATCTTCGCGCCCAGCGACCGGAAGCGCTCGGGGGCCTTGAGGAACTCAACGACTTCCTGAAGCTCCTCTTTGACCTCCTCCATACCGGCGACCTCGGCAAAGGTCACCCGCTTCAGATTCTCGCCCAGGAGCTTGGCCTGGCTGCGCCCGAAGTTGAAGGCCTGCCCGCCGGCGTTGCGCATCTGGCGGAGAATGAATATCCAGAAAAACAGCAGGATCGCTATGGGGAAAATGAAGGTGCCAACCCAGCCCAGCAGGTGATCAGTCCAGGCGCCGGCGGAGACGGCGAAAGCCACCGGCGGGCTGTACTTGGCGCGAAGCTGTTCGATCGTCTGCGCGTCGAATTCGTATTCGACCTTATACCGGCTAAAGGATTCCTTGGTATCGCTAAAGGCACCAGGCTGGAACTTGCCCTCCACGCGTTTGTTGCCGATAATGTGTATTGTTTCGATCTTGCCGGCATCCAGATCAGCGATGAACTCGTTGTAGTATTCGTACTCTTTGACCACCGAAGTCTGCCCGGATAGCCTCGGGATCATAACGAAGGCCACCACAACGGCGGCAATAACCAACAAGCTGACAAACGGATTGTGCTTGGTCATCTATACTAGCTCCTTGACTAGCTGCCGGGCAATCGCCAGGCTATTCCAGCGGCGTTACCGACAGCTTCAAGAACGTTCTCGTGTTTTCAGTCACCCGAAATGGCTCGCCGATCCGTAACCCTATTGCCCACATAATCCGGTCACCGCTGTCAACCACTAACCCTATTATGCTCCGTCGGTCACGCGGGACCTTCTCATCCACGAACAGGTCCTGCAACTTCTTGTGGCCGCTCATCCCCAGCGGTTGCATCACGTCGCCCCGCCGCCGGTTCCGAACGTAAACTGGCACCGTGACGACGTCAGCATCCACAATAATAAAACTGCCAGCAGCGTTACCGAGTTCACCAGGCGCCTGTGCCAGCAACTCAGTTGCCACCGTCATTTTCAGCTCCGGTACTTCTACCACGCCCGGCACGGCTAGCTCGTAGCACCACTCTTTAGTATACCCGGGTTGCTCGGGCAACTCAAGGCTAGAGGTCAGCTCAACGTCAGTATACCCAATTCGGGCTACGACCTTACCGGGCAAGTGAAATTCGGCCCCGGTCTGGCCATTTTGCACCAGTTTGCTAAGCTCATTATAGTGGATAGTACCAACATCAGTCGCTGCTCCCTGCAGCGCCACCAGCGCCTGGCGCAGAACCCGATAAACCAGCCCCGGCCTCATCTGGGCCAGCTTCTCGCGGTCCAGGGATACCCGCTTCGGGCCAATTTCTGCAATCTCCGCGAAGACCTCCTCGACTAGCGGCTCGGTCCAGTCCAGCTCCTCTTCAGCGGCCCCAGCCAGCCGTAGGAGTGCCTCGTGTGGACTGTCTGCATATTCCTGGGCCAGCAGCGGCAGCAGCTCCAGCCGGACCTTGTTGCGCAGGAAGTCGGACGAATCGAGATTTGTTTCGTCACAGCGCGGCTGCAAGTTGTGGCGCTGGCAGTACTCAACGGTGACCTCACGGCTGGTGGTAATCAGCGGGCGAATGAATAGGCCGCGCACCGGGGGAATACTGCGCAGGCCGTGTAGGCCGCTACCGCGCAAAATGTTGATGATCAGGGTTTCGGCGCGATCCGTGGCGGTGTGCCCGAGCGCAACCCGCCTGAAACCGTGCCGGGTGGCCACAGCGGTCAGAAACTCATATCGGGCCTGCCGGCCCGCCTCCTCCAGAGATAGGCCCTCGCTGCGAGCCCGCGCGGCAACAGCTTCGGCAGCAACATGGCAGGTTAAGTCCCAACCCGCGCATAGCTCGCGCACGTACGCTTCGTCCCCGTCGGACTGCTCAGCGCGCAACTGGTGATTGAAATGGGCCACCGCCAGTTCCAGGGCAAATTCCGGGGCCAGCCAGCGCAGCACGTGGAGCAGAGCGACTGAATCCGGCCCGCCCGAGACCGCCACCAATACTTTGTCCCCGGCCTGCAGCATCCGGTAACGGCGCACCGTTTCCCGGACCGCCTGCCGCAGACCACCAGTGCTACTCGCCATG
>JALGTU010000144.1 GCA_029821195.1 Candidatus Zipacnadia bacterium | reverse complement strand
AGCACCAGCGGGTCCCAGGAAGGCCGCCCGTTGTCGGGACAGTAGCAGTCGCTGACCAGGTCGGAAACGAAGCTGAAATCTACCGCTGCTGATAGTCTGCGCAATAGATGATCCGGGGGGATTAGGTCTGCGTAGATCATACCGAAGAAGCTATTTTGGCTGCTGTGCTCTCCTTGTATACTATCCTCCTAGTCGGCGACATCGGCTAGTCTGCACTTCCATTACATTATACCCCCCCTAAAAAATGTCAAGAGGGTTTTGCACCAGTCTCTAGAGATTGACTCTTGCACCAGTCTCTCGAGATAACCTACGTTGACCTGGACGGCGATGCGCCCACGCTCATGAGGCTCTACATCGGTGGTAGCAACTACGATATGGATGAGGTAGATACCGGCGACCAAGATGTAACCGATGGGAAAGACTACACTTACTCTATGGCTTTCTCCGCGCCGGGACCAGGGGCGGATGGTGACTACGATGTCTATTGCGAGACGGCGGATTGGGGAACCGACCCCGCCAATCCCGTCCGCTATCCGACGGCGCCGGACTTCTTGGTGCCCAAGCCCACCATCCAGACGAACGTCGCGCCCACGACACCGGCCAGCGGCTTCAGCCCCGGCGATGGCGACACAATTACCCAGAGCACTCCGCTGCTCAGCTGGGACGCTGGCACCGACGCCAACGACTATGACGAGCTTGATACACTCACCTATAATCTGGTGGTAGATGATAACGCCGGGTTCATCAATCCGGAGATTGACACGTCACTGACCGGAGGGGTGACCCAGTACCAGGTGCAGCCGGGTGAAGCCCTGGCTGCCGGGACGTGGTACTGGCGAGTGCAGACCGAAGATGAGCAGGGCGCAACATCAGCCTGGACGGCCGGGATGAGTTTCGTTGTGGAAGACAATGATTCGCCCATTGCGCCGACCGGCCTGACCCCTGATGGTGTGACAATCACCACGCAGCAGCCGCTCTTGGACTGGGACGACAGCACCGACCCGAATGCTTCGGATCCGCCCAGCACGTTGCTATATCACGTCCAGGTAGCCGGTGATGCGGCCTTTACCGACCTTCGCTTCAGTGGTGATACTGCTCCTGGCGTCAGCCAGATACAAGTGGACAGCGATCTGGCGGAGAACGGGCACTTCTACTGGTGGGTGCACGCCGAGGATGATGGCGGGGCGCAGTCACAGTGGTCGGACTGTGCCGTGGCCGAGTTTGATGTCAACGCTACCGACGAACCGCCGGTAGCGCCCATCTATACTGAACACCACTTCACGCCGACCAGTCGGAGCGTTGACGTTAACGAAGCCGACGGCAGTGCCACAGACGTAGATTTCGTTGCTGAGCAGAACACCTACTCCATTTCGGGTACGGTTACCGATGCTTTGGGTACGGGCATCGAGAATGTTCAGGTAACCGCGGATGACCAATCAACCACCACCGCCGCCGGCGGCACCTACACGATAGGCGGGCGGCCAATCCGGCACCACTGGTGCGGATGGAACCTACACTATCGCCGGCGTGTTGGCGGGCACTCATACGGTGACGCCAACGCCGGGTACGTATGGCTTCCTCCCGAGCAGCATTGACGTGACTGTCAATGAAGCAGTTGGCAACGCTACCGGGATAGACTTTACGGCTGCGCCGGTCTTCACCACCCCGCAGCCGCTGCCCGATGGTCTCTCGATGGTGGGCGTGCCGTGTACGCCCCTGGGCGATGATGCTCCCGCGACGGTCTTTGGCACTGACCAACTTTGCCGCTGGAGCCCGAGTATCAGTGATTACGTGAGCCCGACAGCCGGTGATGATGCGGTGACGAGGAGCTTCCTGAGCGTGGCGCCGGGCAAAGGTTACTTTGTGCGGATGGACGGCGAGCAGGACGTTTCGGTTGCCGGAGTTCCAGCGGCGACCGATACCACCTTCCTTATGCCCCTGGGGGTAAACTGGAATCTCGTGGCCAACCCCTTCAATGCTGTGCTGCCCTTTGCCAACATTCTGGCCGATGCATCGGGCGTGCTGCCGTATGGCTTCGTCTACCAGTCGGATTCCGGTACTTACCTACTGGTTACCGACGAGCCGGGCATAAACGTGGCCCGGACATCCGTCAATCCGTGGGAGGGCCTGTGGCTGCGCGCCACTCAGTTGGATGCTACACTGTCTATCCAACCTGTTGGCCCGCTGCAAGACCAGATGGCGGAGCCCCAGCAGCTCGACCTGGGGGCTGAGGGCTGGGCCCTTGCGCTGGTGGCGCGGGTAGCTGGCCGTGCCGACCTCAGTTCTGTGGCCGGCGTGACCGCAGCGGGGTCTGGCTACCGAATTGACAATCCACCCACGGTGGCCGGTACCGTAGACTTGTACTTTGTGGATGAACAGGGGAATCGTCTGGCCCACGACGTCAGGACCGCTGCCGCAGGTGATCCGTGCTGGGACTTCGTGGTCAGCACGGATATTCCCGACAGCGAGGTGACAGTCTCGCTGCCTGATGTCAGCGAGGTTCCCAGGGGTCTGGTTATCATGCTGACCGACCTGGACACCTCCCGCACTACGTATGCGCGGACGATGCCTTGCTACGCGTTCCGCAGCAATAGCGAAGGCCTCACCGAGCGGCACTTGCGGCTCAGCGTCATGCCGCGGCAGGACCAGGGATTGGTAATCTCTGCTGCTTCCGTTCAGCCTACCCAGAGCGGTTTGACCGTAACCTACTCGGTCAGCAAGCCATGTAGCGTTACCGTGCAGGTGCTGAACATCGCGGGCCGGCTGGTAAGTACGGTGTGTGCTGACGAAGTGGCGGGTGCGGGGACGAACGTGCAGACCTGGACGCTGCGCAGCGATACGGGCCGCTTGGTTCCCGCCGGACGCTACCTGGTCTGTGTGGAGGCAGTGGCGGAAGACGGCCAACGGGTGAGAAGCATCCTGCCGGCCAATGTTGTACGTTGACGGATTCGCCAGTCGTCTAACGCCGCCCGAACGGCACGGTGACTTGAAAGGAGCAGACTTATGACCAACCGAATCTGCTTGTCCGCGGTGATGCTGGGGGCAGCAGTGGCGGCAATTATCATCGCAGGCTGTGGGGGCGGCGGCGACGGAGCACCAACCTTCGACCCGGCCACGACCGGTACCCTGACTGGGGTGGTGTTTGCTCTGGGCAGCAGCGAAGGCAGCTATGAGTCGGTTGCGGGTGCGCGGATCCAGATCGGCGGGCGAAGCGGAGCGACAGATAACAACGGCCGCTTCACGATTGCTGGCGCGCCGGCTGGGCTGGGACAGGAACTCACAGTGACACCGCCTGGCGACTATGTGCTGGTCAGCAATGCACCTATTACGGCTAACGTTACCGCTGGACAGACAAATGAGCTTCCTGCACCGATTCTGGTAATCGCTGACTCCGAAACGCCTCCGCTGTGGCCATAGGAGTGAAGGCGGCAGCTTGAGCGCCGGCGTTCATATCGGCTACGATTGGACCCAGCGGTGATGTCCGTTCAACTAGATGTGTACCTGGGGCGGTCTGCGGAAATGCAGGTCGCCCCAGTTTGTCTCGGCTCAGCCCTTCGCGTTCCCCGACCTGCGGCAACAGACCGCTGCCTGCACACCCCCTATAGTCAGGGCGCTCTTGGCAACCTGATCAAGGGACTTGGCCGATGTCGAAGGGCATCAGGGGCGGGAGAGCGAATCTAGGGGCCAACAGCAGTGGAGAGGATTGTGGCGGGCATAGACTTAGATGTGACCGATTACATAATTGCTGTGGACGATACCGACACGCCGGAGGAGGGGGGCACCGGTCGGCTGTGCCGAGATCTGGCCGAGGTGCTCGGTGGCTATGCCCGGGTACGCGGTGTTAGCCGCCATCAATTAGCTGTCCTGCCAGCAATTCCCTATACCCGCAGGAACAGCGCCAATGCCATCCACCTGACCCATCCGGCGGTGGGTTGCGAGGAGTTGGTCGAGCACGCGGCACGCTGGGTAGCGGAGCATTGCTGCCCGGGAAGCAATCCCGGCTTGTGCGCGGGCTCGGCGGCGAGGCTCAGAGAAGTTGCGTTCGGCCGGGCTGCCCAGCAACGAGTAGTCAGTGAGAAAGAGGCCTGGGAAGTCGCCCACGCCGCCGGAGTCGCCTTGCAGGCCGTCCAGGGCAACGGGCGGGGTATTGTCGGCGCTCTGGCGGCGGCAGCGCTGGCCGGTTCCGGGAATGATGGGCGATTTGTCGCCCGGGGCACAGTGCGTGACCTGGAGGGGCCACTGTCCCTGGCTCAAGTGCTGGCTGCTGGTGTGGATGAGGTCAGGAGTGCGGACGGGGAAACGGTAACCGACGGGGTAGTGATCGCCGCCAACGGTCTACGCCCGGCGCTATGCGAGGACAAGTGCGTGCTGTTCGTCCGGATGGATAGTGATCGGTGGCTGCCCTTCAAGGGATGGCCCGACAATGATACGGATGATGTACCGACGGAGGGAGGTCCCGCTCGTCTATGAGTGCCACATCCAACGAGACTGCAAACAGTAAAGCGTTGGACGCGGCCCGGGCGCGCAACCTTGCTTTCGTGGTAGGTTGCACTGCGGTCTTCGTGCTGGCGATTACCCATCCGCCGCTGCGACTGGGCATTCCCGGGCATCGGGCCTTGTTTTGGCTGCCGCCGTTGCTGGCGTCCGCGTTGTGGGGAGTACGGGGCGGCGGGAGCCTGACAGCAATCATGGGCATGATGCTGACATGTGCAGTGGGCGTGCTTACCCCGGCCAAGGCCATCGGCTATCTGCTGGCCGGGGGTGCTCTGGACGTCTTTCGGCTTTGCAGTGGGCGTCGGGCGGCGCTTCTGCAAACAGTGGTGGCCGCGGTTGTTGCGCACCTGGCCCGGCTTGCTCCGAATGTCGCACTGGCGGTGACCACCGGGGTGCCGGTTACCCGCGCGCAGCCGCGCCTGGTGCCGGTTATTGCGCTGTACGTCATCTTTGGTGCTGCCGCTGCTTTGATGGCGCTGGGCATCAAGTCCCTTGTCCATCTGATTGGGCGGCGTCGGGAGCTGGGGAGCAGTGGTCCCCGCTCCGGATTTACGCTGGTTGAGCTACTGGTGGTTATCGCAATAATCGCCATTCTGGCTGCGATGCTTATGCCGGTGTTCGCTCAGGCCAAGAGCAGGGCTCAGGAGAGTGCCTGTCTGTCTAATGTGCGCCAGGTGGCCATGGCTATGCTTATGTATGCTCACGATTCCGACCAGCGGCTTTGTCCTACTCGTGAGGATAAGACGTGGCTCTGGACGCATTTTGTCTACCCCTACGTGAGCAATGAAGAACTGTTCGTCTGCCCAGTGGCCTCGCCACGGACCTACACCGAAGTATGGGACAAGCGCGGCGAGCTATCTTACGGCTTGAACCGGCACTTGGAGGATACGGAGACTAACCAGCCACGCTTCCTGACGGAGTTCGAGCAGCCCTCGCGCACCATATTTTTTGCCGATTCCACTTGTGGGCCAACCGATGGTAAGGCGGGCTTCCGAGGATTCCAGGTCCGTGAGGATCGGGCTCCAGATACTAAATCCGGGGTCTCCTCCCGCCATCGGGGGCGAGCCAATGTGGCCTTCGTTGACGGACATGTGCGCAGCTACCGAGCCGTGCGGGTTGTAGGCGCTCTGAACGAGGCGGGGCTGTGGTGGTTCCCCTCGTCGGAATACGGACCGGTTCCCTAATCAGTCAACACCTGTAGGAGATCCCCGGGGCGCAGCGTCCCGGACTGCACGACGCGCAGAAAGATTCCTTCTCGCGGCATTACGCAGTCACCGAGTTGCCTGCCGATGGCGCATGGCTCCAGACATTGCTTCCCGATTTGCGTAACTTCCCCCAACGCGGTGGTGCCCAGGAGCAGGTAAGTACCAATAGGTAGGGCGGGCAAGTCGAGGCCCTCGGTAGTAATATTCTCGGCGAAGTCACCTGGATTGGCGTCCACGCCTTGGGCCTGAGCGGCGGCGATACTCTCATTGGCGAGCAGGCTGACCTGGCGAGGGCCTGGCCCGGCGTGAGCGTCGCCATTCACTCCCTGGCCGGCCACCAGAGCTATTTCGGGCACATTACGCTTACTGGTGCCCTTGTGCTGGCTAGTTGATACCGCCACTACCTCCCCGACGCCCGGCGCCCGCCGGTATCCGCTTCGCCCGCCGGCCTTGGCCAGCACTCTGACGCGGTGAATCTCGGCGA
>JALGTU010000143.1 GCA_029821195.1 Candidatus Zipacnadia bacterium | reverse complement strand
ACCTGCGAGGGCAGTCCCATAGGCGTAGTCCGGCCCCAATGCCTGGGCCACGAAATCCTGGACACCAAGAGCAAGACGTGGTACAAGGCATCGGGTCCAACCGTGAATGATTGGGTGCCGCTTGCTTGAGGCACTCACAGCAATAACACGGGCAAACCCATCTGACGGTCAGCACAGAACGCAGCTACCAACCCGAATCTGCAAGGCGGAGAAAGATGATGCGAGGCGTAAAGCCCACCGAGGGCATAATCAATGTGGCGGACTACATCGCGCACGTGGAGAATATCGGCACCGAAACGGAGGATTGGCAGCCAGCATTTCAAGCTGCCATTGAGGCGGCGTGCCGGGAGATCAGGCCTATCTACGTGCCCGCCGGCGAGTACAGAATCCGAAAAGCGATTGAGATCCTTCCGGTCAAAGAGCCGAGGAACGTGCTTGAACACAATGAACTCCATATCTTCGGCGACGGCAAGTATCACTCCATCATCTCGCAACAAGTCCCCGAGGAGAACGGCATTAACTGGACCGGGCCGGCATATGAAAACTCCTGCAACTTCGGACACCTCTCGCACATCAGCATCACAGGTAATGCGGTCAACGGCGATAGCATTGGGCTCAACATTAAGTGGCACAATTACTTCGCGATGGACTATGTCTATGTCCAGGGATTCAAATGCGGCGTATATGCGGAGGGTTGGTCGAGCCGGTTCGTCAATTCGACTATCCGTCGGTGCGGCGGGACAGGCATCTACGCGGGGGGCGTGGGCACATTCAACGACTGCATCATTCGCGACTGCAATTTCAATGGAGAGGCTATTGCCTTTTACATGCCCAACCGAGGTTTCGGTAACCGCATTGAGGGCTGCTGTTTCGAAGTTTGCTCTAAGGCGGCTATCTACCTGGGCGGCACCATGGAGCTAGGCGAGTACCCATTCAGCGTCGAGAGTTTCACAATCAACAACTGCTACTTTGAAAAGGACGGCTACAATACTGGAGTCGAAGGAGAAGCGTTCAAGAAGGTACCCTTACCTCCTGTCAAAGGGCCGGTGAGCACAATTCACCTGGATCACGGCTGTGCGCAAATTACCATCCACGATTGCAACTTCTTTCGGTCCTGGGCTGCCGACCGCAAACCGGGAGAATACAAGCTAGCCGAGTACCCCTTGATATCGGTCGCCTACTGCCGCACGGGTCACATCTACGACAATGTGCTTAATGGGGCCATAGAACTGCGTGCTACGTGCGAAACCCCGGAGGGCACCGATCCCCTCGTATCGGCGCTCGTCGTGGAGAACAATCGCTTCCGCGATGTGACTGATCCGCTAGTCGAAGAAGCGCCGGGGCTCATTGAACAGGCGATCTCCCAACACAGTGTCTTTCGCATGATCCCTCGGATTACCTGCCAGGGAAGTCCGGTCGGTCAGGTGCGACCGCAATGCCTTGGTGACGAAATCCTGGACACTGAGAACAACACGTGGTACAAGGCAGTCGGCCCCCAGAATACTGACTGGGTACCGTTGAACTGACGCACCAGTCAGCATCAACAGAGACTGTTCATCTCCTTGCCCTGCAATAAGGGGGTTCTTGTATGCCGACCATTGTGATGATTGTTGTGCTACTGGCAAGCCTCTTGGTGGTGGCAGCTGGGGCAGACTTCCCCGTACTCGATGGCGAGCAGCAGGCTATTATTGTGTTCGATCCGGATGCCAAGCGCTTTGAGCCGGAGTGGACACGGGATTATGAGGCCCGCAGCGAGGCTCATCCCCAAGAGGAGTTGGCCGAATACCTGGAGAAGGCCACGGGCCACAAATTTGAGGTGGTAGTGGAAGCTGACTTCGAGCCGGGGGTAGGTAAGTTCCCGATTTATGTGGGGCCGTGCGCTATCACCCGGCAGACGTTGGGCGAAGAGCTCGCTCAGCTACATCGGGAGGGGTTCATGATAGTCGTTGAACCCGCCCGTGTCTTCCTGGTTGGACCCCGGCGTTTGTCCACCTACTGGGCGGTCTGCCAATTTCTGGAGGATTATGTCGGCGTGCGGTGGCTGATTCCCGGGCCGTTGGGCGAGGATATACTGCCGCAAGAGCGGATTGTAATCGCACCAACGCACCGCGTTGAGGTACCAGCGATGCTCTCGCGCGCTTGGAGCGGCGCGGGCAAAGCCCCAGGCGGGGTAACGTGGTCGTTTCGGCAGCGGGTGTCAGTGGGCATTTACCCCAAATACCGATTCAGCCACCAGCTCGGCAAGATCTTTCCTCCCGATGAGTACTACGAGCAGCATCCTGAGTTCTATCCGATTCTCAATGGCAAACGGTGGCAACCTGGGCAAGGCCGGTGGCAGCCGTGTATGACCGAACCTGGGACAGTAAAAGTTGCGGCTCAGGCGGCGCGTGATTATTGGGCGGAGCATCCCGACATGGAGTCATTCGCCTTGGGAATGGCCGACAATCACTCGTTCTGCCAGTGTGCTGACTGTGCCGCCCTCTGGCAGCCCAAGAACAAGTTCGGCGGGCGATATTCGCTACTGTACTTCTCGTGGCTGGATAAGGTAGCGCGAGAAGTGGAGAAGACCAACCCTGACAAGCTCCTGGGCTGCCTGGCTTACGGGCCTTGTGTGCCGCCTCCGGAGGGCATAGAGCTGGACCGCAGTATTCTGCCCTATATCACCTTCACTATCGCTGACACCTATGCGCCGCGCTATCGTGATGCCGTCCGCGAGCTGGTTGAATTGTGGGGGGCAAAGGTTGATCAGATCGGGCAATACGACTATGCGTACGGCATTGGCTTTGTCCTTCCACGCATTTACACCCACCTGGTGCAGGATACGATACGAGATGGCGTCAAACACAACCTAAAAGGGGCTTATGCCGAGGTCTACCCTAACTGGGGGCTAGATGGACCGCGCCTGTACCTGACCGCCCGCATCTGGTGGAACCCCGATGTGGACATTGACGCCCTCTTCGACGACTGGAATGAGCGGATGTTCCGCGAGGCTGCTGAGCCGATGAAGAAGTATTTCAGGCGGTGCGAAGAGGCCTGGGTAAGCTACCGGGGCTACGACCAATGGGCGGACGACTTCTACCTCTTCCTGCGCACACCGCAGTTTGAAGTGTACACCCCGGAGGTGCTGGAAGAATGCACCGGCTATCTGGATGAGGCCGCTCGGCTGGCTAAGAGCGAGTTGGTGAAAGAACGCCTCCACTTCTTCCGCAAGACCTGGGACCTCGGCCTGGTATTCGCTAATGCCTACTGGCCTAACAAGACCATCCGCTGGCTCGTCGAGAATGACGAACCCATACAACTGATGGCCAATGCGTTGCAGCGGCTCCCCAAGACAATGACCGCTGAAGATTTCAAGCGAGAAATACAGCAGCGTATCGCAAATGACAAAGTCGCCTTCGCGCCGATCAAGGAGAACTGGTTGCCGGTGCCCGGTGGCCGGCCCCGCATCTTAGGAGGAGTACGCACCTTCCTGAGCAGCGCTGCAGCGAAGACTTACCCGTGGTGTGTAGAGCGGCTGACTCCCCCTGCGGTTGAGCAGGCTCGGGCCAACGGCAGACTCAGCGCGGAGGCCGTACGCCACCTGGCTGAGCAGCGCATCGCGGAGGTCTTTCCCGCCACTGAGTCTCCGACCTACCAGGAGGTAGTGGCAGACATTCGCACAATGGCACTTAAGGTAGTGGGCGTGGCCAAAGCATCGGCTGCGCCCAAGATAGATGGGCAGCTTGACGATAAGACCTGGGCCGAAGCAATTGCCCTGTCCGGCTTTACCGTCACGGGTGGTATGGTGGCTACGCGCTACGACACCACCGTTCGGTTAGCCCACGATGGCCGGGACTTGTACGTGGCGTTCGACTGCTCCCGCAAAGCCCAGGCCGTGGCGATGACCCCCGCGGGAGACGTCGAGGCGCTGGGTATGGCTACCCCGCCGACCGAGCGCGACGGTGCCGTGGCAGATGATGACTACGTGGCGATCATCTTGCGTTCTGCGCAGCATCCCGAGACCTGGGCACGGTTCATGGTAAATCCGGCAGGTGCGCTGCTCGATGAATGGAACGACGGCAGCGGTCGCAACAGTGGCTACGACTTCGATTGCGAATGGGCAGCGCAGGCTTACCCGGACCACTGGACCGTGGAAATGCGTCTGCCCCTGGCGGAGATGAAAATCTCACCGACTGAGGAGCCGGTCGTGCGGATGAATCTGGTGCGCCAGGTCAGAGGGGTCAGAAGCATTGCCGAAGAAATATCCACATGGTATCCTGAGCCACTGCGCGGTTGGCACTGGGACCTGGACAATCAGGGATGGCTAATTCTGGAGTAGCCGGTGCAACTGTAGTTCTGATTGGCGGGATAACTTTCGACAATCACAGGAGGGACACACGATGCGAACCTGGGTCGTAACTCTACTGTTGGTGATAGGGATGTCAGCAGTGGCAGTGGCGGGGGATTTTCCGCTGGTGGACGGTGAGCGGCAAGCAACAATCGTGTTCAGTCACGAGGCGGCGACAGCCGGACCCTTCAGTTGGTCCTTCGGAATCCAACCGAAGCAACCTTACACCGAGCTGGCCGCATATATTGAGAAGGTAACGGGGCGGCAACTTGACACTGTCTGCGAAGACGACTTCCAACCTACCCCAGGGAAGTTTCCCCTCTATGTTGGTGACTGTAGCCTCACCAGAGAGATGCTGGGGACGAAACTGGCGAAGGTGGACCGCGACGGCTATATGATGGTGATAGAGCCAACCCGCGTGTTCCTGGTAGGCCCGCGTCGCTTGGCTACTTATTGGGCTGTTTGCCAGTTTCTGCAGGATTATCTCAACGTCCGCTGGCTTATGCCCGGTCCACTGGGTGAAGATATTATCCCATCCAAGCGTATTGTACTAAGCCCAGTGCGGCGAGTCGTGGAGCCGGTGATTCTTTCGCGACAGTGGAGCGGAGTGGGCTATGCCCCGGGCGGGATTGAGTGGTCCCTGCGGCATCGCGTTCACATGGCGAGCGTATACGCTCGCCATAAATTCCACCACAATCTACAAAACATCTTTGACCCAGATAAGTATTATGATGAGCATCCCGAGTACTTCCCTCTGCGGGATGGTAAGCGCTTCCGTCCCAAGCATGGCGCGCACGACTGGCAACCGTGTATGACCGAGCCGGGGACAGTCCAGGTTGCTGCGCAGGCAGCCCGCGACTATTTTAATGAACACCCCGATGCTGAATCATTCTCCTTCGGGGTCTCGGATGGTGCCGGTTGGTGTCACTGTCCCCAGTGTCTGGCGTTACGAGATCGCAAACTCGAATGTGGCGGCTACCCCTCGCCATATTCTTATCTGTACTACTCGTGGTTGAGTCGAGTCGGCAAAGAGCTTGAGAAGACCCACCCGGACAAGTTACTGGGATGTCTGGCGTATACCAACACCGTCTGTCCTCCTAAGGGTTTGGAGGTAGACAGGAGTATTCTGCCCTACATTACGTTTGCGATAGCCGATACCTACGCACCGCGCACTCAGGCTGCGGCTCGGAAAGTGGTGGCAGACTGGGGCGATCTGGTGGACCAGATCGGCTTCTATGATTACGCTTACGGTTCACGTTTTATCCTGCCCCGCATCTACCCTCACTTGCTTCAGGATACTCTTCAGTATGGCCTGAAGCACAACCTCACCGGTGTCTACGCCGAGGCCTATCCTCACTGGGGGCTGGATGCTCCCCGCCTTTATGCGACTACCGCTCTGTGGTGGGATCCTAACATAGACTTAGATGCGCTTTTGGATGAGTGGAACGAGCGGATGTTCCGCGAAGCCGCTGAGCCGATGAAGAAATATTTCGCGCGCTGTGAGCAGGCATTGAGCGAGAATCCCCGCTATCTTAACTGCCGTGAGGGCTTCTTTGTCTTCGCGCGGGACGTGCTGTTTGATGCTTACCCGCCTGAGGTAGTGGCTGAGTGTACGGCGTACCTCGACGAGGCTCAGCGCCTGGCCCGTAGCGACCTGGTCAAGCAGCGCCTCCACTTCTTCCGCAAGACCTGGGATATGGGGGCACTCTTCGCCCGTGCGTACTGGGGGAGCAGTGAAGTCCGCAGCCTCATTGAGCAGGAGGCCCCGCTGCAAGAGATTGCTGCCGCTATGAAGGACCTGCCCGTGCCACGGACGCCGGACGAATTCTGGGAAGAAGTTAAGAAGCGAGTCGGCGACGACCGGCTGGCTTACTTCCCGGTTCGTGTTCTGCTCGGCGGCAAGTCA
>JALGTU010000025.1 GCA_029821195.1 Candidatus Zipacnadia bacterium | reverse complement strand
TCCTGGAGCCGTTCGGGCGACAGATTGCGCATCGTCTCCAGGAGCTCTTCACCGGTGATGAGGGTGTGATTCACCCCGTAGCGCTGCTTGAGATCCTCCAGGTCGTAGATGCTGCTGACAACTCCCGTCGGCAGCAGGTTGCCTTTCAGGGCGATAAGCAAGCGCGTTTGCTGCAAAGCCTTTCTCACCCGCAGCAGCGACAGGAAATGGTTGAGGTCCTCATAGTCCTGGAAGGCATAGCCCTCCAGTCCCCGGGCGCGAAGGTAAGCAGTGATGTCTACCGTACCCACCTGCCCGATCATGCCAACGGGCTTGCCGTACCGTTCCGCGATGCTCACCACCGGATATTGTGGCAGGCCGGTGTAATCGAAGAATACGAAATCTGCATCGTGAATATCTGGTTCAAGTTTCTGGAGTTCGCTGGTGGAGAGGACGAAATCGTCACTCCATTCCAGGCTCGTCGGCTCCAGCAGTTCCGCATCTGTCCCCACGTTTTGCCGCATCTCTTCGACAAATTGATTGAATCGGCTTTGGCTATTCCGCCTCTCCGCCTCCGGTGCCAGGTTCTCCTTTTTTCCCACGCGGCAGGGGCCCTCGTAGGGCGCGCTGTGAATAAGCTGCACCGATACCGGCTTGATCTTGATCTTCGCGTCAATAGCTCTGGTTAGACTCATCGGTTTCCGCTCCTTGTTGCGTTGGCCGAAGTCTGCCCCCGGATTGTGCCACCGGACATATAGATTATAGCACGAGGGCCAAGTCCCTTCAATTGAGATGGCTGTCATCACCAGTAGCGTCTTCGCCCCGGCGCAGAACCAGCGGGCAGGGGGGGACATCGCGTCGGGGGTGGACGGCTCAGCAGGCCCGTAATGGTCGTCAGGGAGTCCAGAAAATTTTTTAGTTTTTTTGCCAAAGAAGGAGGAAAGGGGAACTTGAGAGCGAACTACCAGGCTGGTTTGTGACAGCCGACCGGAGGAAGTGAGCAAGATGCTGCGAGGATATACGGTTCGGAAAACAGTGTGGCTGGCGATAGTTATAGCTGTTGCCACAATCAGTTGTATCTCCCTGGCTAGCGCTGCAGTTGACCCGGACATAGTGGGGAGCTGGTTCGAGCAATCGGAGCATTGTGCCGACGCAATGGTGCTGCGCGCTGATGGCACTTTTACCAGCGCCTATAAGTGCGAAGGCGATGATAGACATTGGACGAGGGGCACCTTTAGCACCGCCGCCGGCGGAGTTCTAAATGTCATCATTGAGGCGACCACCGACCCGACCGAAACGGTAGGACCGTTCCAGGTAACCTATTCGGTTGACGGCTCGCGACTAAGCATAACCACGGGTGAAGGGACATTTGGGTACGATCGCGCGGCCAGCTACGCCAATCTGCCCACGGCGGCAGTGGGGGAGTGGTTGATCACCCACGAATGGGAAGGTGGCCAGTGGCAGGAGGCAACCTCGGTTGAGCGTCTTACCATCAATGAGTATGGTCTTATGTGGGTGGACTGGCTAAGTGGCGATGACGCGGGCGGCTTGGGCTTCTGGGGCCTATTTAGCGCCAATGCCGCCAATACCGAGATGACACTTATCTCAGTGTACACCGACTCTGACGACGAGCTTGGGCCAATGACGATGGCGTTCTCCTTGACGGATGGCAACAACAAGCTGGAGGTACCGGGCGAGGTCCGGCTCAGTCGCCTCCTGGACACGGTAGACCCAGATATGGTCGGGACCTGGGTGATGACCGATCAGACGCAGCTCGCTCAGGTCGGGCCCCAGACCGCGCCTGATGAGTATTTCACGATTGTGTTGGACAACCAGGGCGGATACTACAATAATAGCGTATTTAGCGGAACTAACTGGTACTGGGAACGGGGGGACTATTGGCACACTGTGGATGGCTATTCCCTTAGCATCATCAGCCACTGCGGTGACTTGTACGATGGTGAGTTGAAGTACGATAAGAAGGTAGGTCAGGGCATCAAAGCGCACTATTCCCGCTCTGGCAATGTGCTAACTGTAGATATGTGGGACCAGGAAGAGGAGCAGGAGCAATGGGTGCATAACCAGATAACTTTACAGGCAGCTCATTTTGTCTCTGGTTATGTGCGCGATGAGGGCACACAGCCGGTACCCAACGTAATCATCGCAAGCAGTCCGGGTGATGGGCTGGTGGTCACCGACGACCGCGGCTTCTATCAGCTCGGCATCATTGATGCCGGCTCATATACTCTGACCCCGGAATTGGCGCCGTGGGAATTCGCCCCCACCAGCAGGCAGAAAACTCTGCCGCCGGACCAGACGGGCGTCAACTTCACGGCTTCACTGCCTCCGGTTGACCCCGCAGTAGTGGGAAGCTGGTGGATGACCGCTGGGGACAACGATCACGCGGCGTTAGTTGTGCGAGCTGATGGCAGCTTTACCCGGGCGAGTATACACGACAGCTATCGGGAGTGGGTCGCCGGCACTATTTCTGCCAACGCAGGCAGCTTTTCGATTACTATTGACCACAGCAGTGACCCCAGCCAGGAGGGACAGAGTTTTGGTGGTACCTACTCGGTGACGGCAGGCCCGCAACTGACTGTAACTCCAGCGGGGGAGGATTCCGAGACCTACCAACGGGCGGCGACTTATACCGGTATGCCCGTCGGCGCAGCGGGCGACTGGCTGCTTACCCAGCAGTGGGAGAATGGTGTGGAGGTGCCCATTCCCTGGGTGTTCCGTCTTGGCCTGAGTGAATATGGTGTTGTCCAGGGTGATGACTTAGGGGCTGGCACAGTGCTCAATTTCTGGGGTCTGTCTAGCGTAAGCCCTGCTACTGACGAGACTACCCTAATGGTGTTGTACAGCCTAGGTGGTGATAGTGGACTTCCGGTTGGGGTGGTGCAGGCGGGCCTCTCTTTGACGACTAACAATATGGAATTGACTTTCGACAACGACACCAGCCGGTTCAGCCGCATCCAGGACACGGTGGATCCCGACCTGGTCGGGACCTGGGTGGACATCGCCGAGACTCAACTGACTCAGGTCCAGCCTCAAGCCGACCTCGATTACTATGCCACTACGGTGATGAACGACGCAGGCGAGTATTACTTCACCGAAATAGACTTGGACGGATTCTACACCGATTGGCACCGAGGACAGTTTTCCAACACTGCCGATGGCTATGCACTCTTCATCACCAGCCACTCCCATGATCTGGAGGATGTAGGTTGCGGCGAAATGATGCACTATTCGCGAGCGGGCGATCTGCTAACTTATGACGTGTGGGAAGAGGAAGATGGCCAGCCCGAGCATTGGCAATACACTGCCCAGCTTGCTAGTTTTGTCTCTGGCTATGTGCGTGATGCGAGCACACAACCGGTACCCAACGTAGTAATTGAAAGCAGTCCCGGTGATGGCCTGGCAGTTAGCGACGACCGTGGCTTCTATCAGTTAGGTATTGTTGCCGCCGGCGAGTACACTTTCCGGCCCGATCCGGCCGTGTGGGAGTCTGACCCCACCAGCATCCCGAAGACTCTGCCGCCGAATCACACCGACGTTGACTTTACCGTCACCCCTGCGGTCCGTGAGATTTCGGGAGTGGTGCAGGACGATGAGGGCGACCCGGTTGCCGGCGTGACTGTGACGCTAACGCCTCCGGGAGCCGGCGAGCCGGCTGTCGTAACCACCGGCGCCGATGGCACCTTCTCCTTCACCGACCTGGCAGATGGTACTCATTCCCTGCAAGCGACCAGGGAAGACTGGGAGTTTGACCCGGTTGATCCCCTGGATGTACCTCCCAGCCATACGGATGTGGTGATCACTGGCCGGCAGGTGGCTTTCACCATCAGCGGATGGGTAGTGGATGTTATCGGCAATCCGATGGCGGGGTTCGATATATACCTTGACGACGAGGCAAATCCTGCCGTTACCACCGGGGCGGACGGCAGCTTTGCTATCCACCACCTGCCCACCGGGCAGCACACGGTTTCGCCCTGGCCTCTCGGCGTCCCTCCACCTCCTCCGTTTGCCAGCGGAGACGGAGGCATAATATTTGACCCGGTCTCCGAGGTGGCAACCGTCGGCCCCGACTACACCGACCTGGAGTTTGTCGCCAGTGCTTGCATCGCCGGGTACATCGAAGCCGACAACCCCCTGCCCGGTGTCCTGGTCACTATTAGCGATGCCGCCGACGGCTTTCTGGGAACTGGGACCACCGGGGTACAGGGCCGTTTTACCGCCAGTGGCCTGCCGGTGGTGGACGAGTACCTGGTAGTACCGAGTATGGCCGGTTACCAGTTTGATCCTCTCAGCGAACTCGTAGAGATGGACATCTGGGAGATGGCGACGTACTTCTACGGCACTGCGGCCACTACATTCACTATATCCGGTACTATAACTGATTCGTCGGCCAGTCCATTGGCGAGTATATTGGTCAAGGCCGGCATCTACCAGACCACTACCAATTCGGAAGGCTACTATGAACTCAACGGCCTGGTGGCAGGCCAGTACACAGTAGAGGCGTCAGGCCCCTGGTGGCAGTTCACCCCCGCCACCCAGCTAGTCACGCTGGGTCCCAGTCAGGTCGTAGACTTCACTGGTACTGCGGGGATGGTCGGGGATTTTGACGGCGACCTCGATGTGGACATTAACGACGCCAGTACCTTCATCCAGGCGTGGATAGGCGCCCATCAGACGCCGCCGCAGGTTGACGCTCGGTGCGACATAGCACCGTATACCGGCACGGTGCCCGACGTAGTGCCCGATCCTGATGGGGAAATTAATATTCAGGACGCCAGTCTCTTTATCCAGTTGTGGATCTACCACCATCAATAGACAAGGTATATTCGTGAGCTATTTGGGCACAATAATTGCGGGACAAGCAGTAATCTGACCGCTCACGCAGAATTGTGTATTGTACAGGAAGGAATCCGCAGGTTATTCGGCGACAGTTACACCGAGAGCACTAACTCAGGGCAATTGACAATTGAGCCGGTCCGTAGTATTATGTTGTTGGGAGATAAGCCGTGGCTGGGAAGAAGATGCGGACGGCAGCGCGGAACTATCTTTTGACGACCGTAGCCTGCGTAGTCTGTTGTAGCTGGGAACTCGCCAAACGCAAGTTCTGCAAAGGGGAAGACGAATAATGAAAACACTGAGGACAACACTGGTGCTGGTCTTACTGTTGACCGGGGCGGCAATTACAGCCCACGCCCAGGCCACTATCTCTTTCGACCCCGACAGCGTGACCAAGGTGAGCAGTGATGCGGCCACATTTGGGATATCGGTGGGGATAGACAACGCGGCGCTGGCCGGTGGCATGGCTACGTTTAATGTTAATGTGCCCGCGCTGCTGACCTTCGACACCACTACCCAAAGTGGGAACCTTGTGTGCGTGAGTCCGGGCGATTCTATGGCCTTTTTGTTCTTCGCTACCAGCCCTGGTCCTGGCGTAATACAGATTACCGGTCTGGTAGATGGAGGGGCAATTGCACCGTTTGACATCTGCACGATTACCTTCAGTGTCGCTGGAACCGCCGGCGTCGGGCAGATGACCTTCTCTGGCGTGGACCTGAAGACTAGCGAGCTCGAACCCATTGGCGTCGGCACTCTGGGCACTTGTGCCGTGACGGTAAATAATCCCAATCTCCCGCAAGTAACCTCAGTGTCGCCGACTTCGGGTTATCATAAAGACCCGGTTGGTGTGGCCGCTGAGTATGCCGTTGGCGACGGCTTTGGGACCGTTGGCAGCGTGCAGTACCAGTACACCACCACCGCTCCCGCTAATGGTCCCACCTGGAATGATGTGGGGACCGATGATAGTCCCGCCAATGGTAACAGCGCGTTTCAGTGGACTTCGGGACTGGACGCAGAAGTCTGGCTGAGGGCCCGGGCCCAGGACGAAACCCAGTGGGGAGAGTGGCTCGTCGCGGCGAGCAGCTTTACGATAGACAACACGGCCCCGACGGTAGATAGTGCCGCAGGCCCCGGGCTGACGACGGTGACGGTAGTCTTCAACGAGGAAGTCCAACAGGCCGGGGCGGAGACGGTAGGTAACTACGTTATCTCCTCGAACGGAGTTACGGTGACAGCAGCGGCGTTGGGCGCCGATAATAAGACGGTAACGCTGACCACCTCGGCGATGGTCGAGGGCGAACAGCATACCGTCACGGTGAGCAATGTCGTAGACCTGGCGGGGAATGTCGTAGGGACCCCGAACAGCGCAACCTTCACGGTCCAGGATAAGCCGCGAGTAGACGCCGCGACCTTCGTGGATTACACCCACGTAGACGTGGTGTTCAGCAAACAGGTGACCGAAGCCAGCGCGGAAGTGACCGGTAACTACGCGATCAATCCGCTGGAAGTCAGCAGTGCCGAGCTCCAAGCGGATGGCAAAACGGTCCGGCTGACGACTGCTACCCAAACCGAGGGGGAGCAGTACACGGTAACTGTCTCCGGTGTCGAGGATGCCGAGGGCCGGGCGGTAAACCCCGAGGCCAACTCGGCGAGTTGGACGGCGCCGTACCTGCCGGTTGTCAGCGCGGTAGGGCCGACTTCGGGCTATCATAACGACCCCGTCCCAGTCACAGCCACCTATACCGACGGCGACGGCGTCGAGACGGTTGTGAGCGTAGCGTATCAGTACAGCACCGTCGCGCCCGGTAACGGGGTTACCTGGAATGATGTGGGGACGGATGATAGCCCCGCCGATGGTGACAGCGCGCTGGCGTGGATTTCCGGATTGGACGAGGACGAAGTCTGGCTGCGGGCCCGGGCCCAGGACGAAAGAGCCTGGGGGCCGTGGTTCACTGCCGAGAGCAGCTTTACCATAGATAACACGGCGCCGACGGTGGTCAGTGCGGATTCGCCCGGGCTGACTACGGTGGAAGTGGAGTTTAGCGAGGAAGTCCAACAGGCCGGGGCGGAGACGGTAGGTAACTACGCTATCGCCTCCAACGGGGTTACCGTGACAGCAGCGGCGTTAGGCGCCGATAATAAGACGGTGACGCTGACCACCTCGGCGATGGTGGAAGGCGCTGAGCATACCGTAACGGTGAGCAATGTCGTGGACCTGGCGGGGAATGTCGTAGGAACCCCGAACAGTGCTACCTTCACGGCTCAGGATAAGCCGCGGGTAGACGCCGCCAACTATGTGGACTCGACTCATGTGGATGTCGTGTTCAGCAAGCAGGTGACCGAAGCCAGCGCGGAAGTGACCGATAACTATGCCATCAACCCGCTGGAAGTTAGCGGTGCCGAGCTCCAAGCGGATGGCAAAACGGTCCGGCTGACGACTGCTACCCAAACCGAGGGGGAGCAGTACACGGTAACCGTCTCCAATGTCGAGGATGCCCAGGGCCGGACGGTGAACCCCGATGCCAATTCCGCTATCTGGACAGCTCCCTACCTGCATACCTTTGCGGCCAATGATAATCCTTATATGGTCGGCATACCTCTGGAGAGTCCCAGCGCAAATCCGCTTGCTCCGACTGCCGGTGATGCTGTGGAGACACTGCTTGGCGGGGCCCCGGCGGCGTGGTGGGATCCCACCGCTAACGCGGGTGCCGGGGGGTACATAACTCTGACCAGCCCCACGCCCTTCGAGCTTGGCTGTGGGTACTGGGCGAGATTTGATAGCCAGACCGACGTGGAGATTTACGGCAATGCGGCCAGTGGTAATGTGGTCTATGGCCCGCTGCAAGGCGAGGCCTGGAATCTCATCAGTCCTCCCTATCTGCAGGCTATCGGCTTTGACAACCTGGCCGGACCGATCCTCCAGTTGGCCTGGACCGACCAGGGCAGCGGCTATCAGTTGGTCGCGCCCTTCGAGGGGCTCAACGATGTGTTGAATAGCTTCGATCCCTGGCAGAGCTACTGGGTGTGGGCAACTGACGACGGTGACCTGACCTATCAGGAAGCCATCCTGGCGGGTCAGGTGACGACACTATCCGTCGGCGGGGAAGACGGCGGCTGGTTGCTCCAGCTAGTTGCTAAGGCCGGCCAGCGAGTGGATAGCGCGAACTGGTGCGGAGTAGGCAGCGAAGAGCTGGTGCAGACTATGGCTATTCCCAATCCGCCTCTGGCCCAGGGCTCGGTGGACCTGTATTTCACCAGCACCCCTCAGCCGATGGCTGCGGAGGTCAAGAGCGCTGCTGATAGCCAAAGCCTGGAGTGGGAATTCGAAGTCGCTACTGATATGGCCGATGTCGAGGTGCAGATCGCCTATCCGGATCTCAGCGTCGTGCCCCGCCAGTATCAGTTGACCCTGGAGGACCTCGATGGCGGCAAGGCCGTCAACATGCGTACTGGTGCCGGTTACACCTACCGCACATCCGGGGCGGGCAGCATTCGCCACTTCAAGATCGTCGCCAGCGCTGGAGCGGGCGGCGTCCTGACCGTAAGCAATGTAGTTGCCCAGCAGGCGGGCAGCCAGTCGGCTGCGATAACGTACACTCTCTCCGCGCCGGCGGATGTGACCGTGGAGATTCGTAACATCTCGGGTCGCCTGATCCGCACCATAGCGGCCGCGGCCCAGCCGGCGGGGATTAGCACCGCCATGTGGGACCTGCGCAACGCCACCGGTTCCCAGGTGCCCTCTGGTCCATATCTGTGCATCGTCACGGCGTGCAGCGACAGTGGCGATCAGGTCAGCGCCGTGCGCACACTATCCATAAGGAGATGACAACTGTGCTATCCGCAAGCAAACACTTGTTCATAACGCTGGTGGCCGTTGGTCTGATGGCGGGTTTAGCTGTGACGTTGCTGGGTTGCTATGGGGGAGGGGTGGTTTCGGTCACAGTGGAAGGCATCGTTATGGAATGGATCGGGGAGGTAGGTAATCTGGAACAACCCCTGGAGGGAGCAGTAGTGACCTTAGGCGGCCTGAGCGCCACCACCGGTGCCGATGGCTCCTTTACTATCGCGGACGTACCCCCTGGGCCAATGACCATCACGGTAGCCAAGACCGGCTACCAGGCGGCGGGACTGCCCGCGCAGGTGACGATCTCTGCAGCCACCCGCCAGTTGGGCACCATCTATATGGTGGCGGATGAGTATGCTGGTCCCGACCCGCCACAACTCTAGTAGTAGAGCAACTCTGCACAGTCCAGGCAACCGTCTACTGCCGCCCCTTAATCACCAGGGGCGGCAGTTTCGTTAGTAGCCACGGGCGCGCCTACTTGTTTCACCCAGCCGCGCGGTAGGAGGAGTAAATACAGCCAGCGGCGAATTACTCATTAACTGTGTTGCGAATGAGTAACAGAGAAAACAGAGAGGAGCGACACGTGGGTACACACAGATATTATGCTTGGTGCATCTTACCGTTGTTAAGTATTCTCCTGCTGGTCACGTTCTCGACCGTCGCTCTCGCCGAGCTTGTCGTAGAGTTCCCCGACCCGGGTCTGGAGGCGGCGATATGGGAGGCCATTAGCAAGCCCACCGGCGACATATGCGACTCAGACTTGGTGGGGTTGACTACTCGGATTTGTCCGGGCTGGAGCATTGCAGCAACCTGACCAGGCTTTATCTACAGCAGAACCAGATTAGCGATATCTCGCCGCTCGCGGGGCTTACCAGCCTCATGTGTACAGGTACAAGATGCTGTCACGAGGTTCGCCTTGGTTTGGCCAGCCGGTATTCCCACGCCTATCGCGAAGAGGCAGCAGGGCACGTACTTAACAAGGAGGTGAATCAGATGAGCACCGATAAGCTGATGTACATTGGCGGGGAGTGGTTGGAAAGCAACTCCGGGCAGCGGTTTGAGTCGGAGAACCCGGCTACCGGTGAGCAGTTAGGTACGGTGCCGCGAGGCAATGGCGATGACATCGCAGTCGCGGTGGCCGCGGCGGCGGAGGCCTTTCCGGCGTGGCGCGATACCCCGCCGGACGCACGGGGCAGGTGGCTGCTGCGGGTGGCGGCTGCGCTGCGGGCACGGGCCGACGAACTGGCCCTGCTCCTGGCCACGGAGAGCGGCCACTACCTGGGCAAGGCGCAGGGACTGGTCGAGTTCACCGCCCAGAATATCGAGTTTCATGCTGGCCTTGCCGACAAGGCGCGGGGCGCGACCATTCCTGCCGGACCGGGCCGATTGGCCCTGACCAGGCTGGAACCGGTCGGTGTCACCGGCCACATTGTGCCGTGGAACTATCCGCTGTTCCTCATCACTCGCAGCGTGGCGCCGGCGATTGCTCTCGGCAATACCGCGGTGGTCAAGCCCGCCGAGCAGACCCCACTCATGGCCGTTGCGCTGGCCGAAGTGATTGACGAGGTGGGCTTGCCGGCAGGAGTTTTCAACGTGGTGACAGGGTTTGGCGAGGAGGCCGGTGCCCCGCTCGCCGCTCACCCGGACGTGCGCAGTATCACCTTCACTGGCTCCGTGGAGACAGGGCAGCTCGTGATGAGGGCGGCCGCCGACCACATGGCCAAGCTGACGCTGGAGCTGGGGGGCAAGACGCCGGTTATCGTCTTTCCCGACGCCGATGTGGAGACAGTAATCGAGGCGACTATGCAGGGGATTCTGTCGCGCTGCGGCCAGGTCTGCATTGCCGGTTCGCGGCTGCTCGTGCACGATGACCTTTACGATGAAGTCCTCGAAGGCCTCGTTGAGCGCTTCGGCCAGGTGAAGTTGGGCGACATGCTCGATCCTGCTACCCAGATGGGCCCGCTCGTCTCGCAAGAGCAACTTCAGCGGGTGGAGGGGTACGTTGAAATCGGCCAGCAGGAGGGGGCTGAGGTACTGGTCGGTGGCGGCAGGCCCGATGACCCGCAACTGCAGAAGGGTTACTTCTACCTGCCGACCGTATTAGGTAACGTCACTAACGAGATGCGTGTGGCCCGGGAGGAGATCTTCGGTCCGGTGTTGGTGGCCATGCGCTGGCGCGATGAGGACGAGGTCATTGGGATGGCCAACGACAGCCCTTATGGGTTGGCGGCGGCGATCTGGTGCAAGGATATCACCAGGGCGCTGCGGGTCGCCACCCGTCTGGAGGCCGGCGGCGTGTTCGTCAACGAGTGGATCGGCGAGGACTTCAAGGCGCCTCACGGTGGCTACAAGCTCAGCGGCATCGGCCGCGAGAACGGCTTTGAGTGCATCGAGCACTACACCGAGACTAAGCATATTGCCATCAGCCTGGAAGACGAGAAGACGGAGAACTGGTGCGACGCTCCCCTGTAGCACGTCTACGGCGGGTAGGAATAGACGCGTATTGCTCTCCAGGCCAGAGCTCGGCATTTGAGTGCAATAGCCCGCGACAAGGCAAGAAGGCCATTCAATCGCAGCGGCCGGCCAGCGCGAGCGAAAAGGACAAGGGCCAGCAGATGTTGGATATGTGCCTGTCGGTCAGGCAGGAGGGCGATAAGTGCGTTACCGCCATCGCCACGCGTAGCACAGGAGGTCACTCTGATGACGGTGATTGCATTCGTCGGCAGTCCGCGCAAGGCTGGAAATACTGACCGGCTGGTCGAGGAGATTCTAGCTGGTGCGGCGGAGGCGGGGCATCAGACGGAGAAGGTCTATCTGAGCGACTATGCCCTCACACCTATAGATGCTGTGTATGGTGACGAGATGGACTGGACTGACCCGCGCCAGGGCGTTGCCGATGAGCTTATTGACAAGATGGTAGCGGCGGACGTGGTGGTGCTGGGGGCGCCGGTCTACTGGTTTAGTATCAGTGGGCTGTTGAAGCTCTTCATTGATCGCTGGTCGCTGTACCGGCGCGGGGAGCAGCGGCTGATGGACCTGATGGCTGGCAAGCGGCTTGTGGTGGCTCTGGCTATGGCTGACCCCCACCCTGGCTATGTTGAGATGGTGCTGGGACCGCTGCGCCAGGCGGCAAAATGGTTGAAGATGGACTGGGCGGGCCAGGTCGTCGCCTCCGGCATCAGCGACCCAGGAGATATCGAAAACTATCCCCAGGTGCTCGCCGACGCCTGCGAGCTAGGTCAGTCACTATAAGCCGACCGGCCGTTGCACGCGGTTTGACGACCCGATAAGATGCTGAAGCGTGTTGCAGACCACCGAGGCACTATGTAAGAGATTCTGTTGAGCTGTGGGGGGACGTTCGATAGCATCGTACCTACATCACTCGGCGTAGAAAGACGATATTCCATGCAAGTTCACAGCTTTTCCGCTGCTTCCCTATGCAGAGCAGTGGCGGCAGTTGCCAGGCACGCGGGTGTGACGCCGGAAGCCGCCGAGCGGGCCGAACAGTGGGTCCAGGAGGGCATTGCTACCGCCTTCACATTTGCTGATGCAGTCAATCTAAGGTGGGGTAAACGTCAACGAAACCTGTTGGTGGCGGGTGGACTTCCAGCCCTACGGCGGGATGGAAAACAGCGGCATAGGCCGCGAGGGAATTATGTATGCCATCGAAGAGATGACCGAATGGAGAACAGTGACACTTAACCTCACTTGAAACCCGAGTTTTGCCTGTGCAGGTCCAACGGAGTATCAACCTGCCATTCGGCAGATACCCACACTTTTTGCATCTAAACACTGGCAAGGAGATCACATACTGTGAAGATATTTCTGGATACTGCGCACGTCGAAGAAATCCGCACCGGATGTTCGTGGGGAATAGTGGATGGTGTAACCACGAACCCCAGCCACGTGGCGGCTACTGGACGACCCTTCCGGGAAGTGGTGGAGGAAATCTGTGACATATGTCCTGGGCCGGTGAGCGCAGAGGTCATCAGTACTGAGGCCGAGGGGATGATCGAGCAGGCCCGCGAAGTATCCTCGTGGGCACCGAACATTGTCGTGAAGATTCCGGTGATTAAGGAGGGCATCAAGGCGTTGCCCGTGCTCAGTGCGGAGGGCATAAAGACCAACGCTACGGTCTGTTTCTCTGCCAATCAGGCGCTGCTGGCGGCCAAGGCCGGGGCTACCTACATCTCGCCGTTCGTGGGCCGGCTTGATGCAATAGGACACGACGGGATGCAACTGGCTGAAGAGATAGTGCAGATCTACTCCCAGTACGACTTTGATACTGAGATAATCGTCGCCGCCGCCCGCCATCCTTTGCACGTGCTGCAGGCCGCTTTGATCGGCGCGCACATAACTACTATGCGCTTTGATATCCTCGAGCAGATGTTCGATCATCCCTTGACCGACGCGGGTGTGGAGCAATTCCTGGCTGATTGGAACGCTGCCGGCCTATCTTTGTAGTGGTCAGCGACGGACTTGCTTAGGCTTGTAGCAACATTGGATACCGCTGCATCTGCCACAAGGCCCGTCGCGCATTTATCCCGAGCTTGGCATCTGGAAGCGTCAAGTGGACTTTCGCTATCCCTTAGGCTTACCACCGCAAGTCAGACCGCTGGCGGATAGAACACCTGTTAAGCCAGCTCTAGTCGCACCACACGGAAAAGTATGAGAAACCTGACGCACACACTCTGCGTAGGAGGCCCCATCGTGAACTCACAGACCGGCCAATCTGGCAACACTGAACTACCCCTCTGGAAGTACGATGACTACCCCGACGAGATGTTCTTCACCGAGCTGCTAAACCTCGATTACCCCGGACTGGAGGGGGTGAAGGAAGCCGTCGGGGCACAGGATTGGAAGGCAGCGAAAGCGGCTCTGCTTGACTACTACCGGCAGCGCAAGGAACCCAGCTTGCCCCCGGAATATGAAGTTGAACCGGCTGACGAGGAGGCACTGCGCGTCGCCGAGCTCGCCGTGCAGCACGAGTTTCAGGCTGGCAACAGCCGCGTCAAGTTCGATGAGCGTGTTGACTGGTTCTTCGAGACCGATTGCGTGGAAGATACGCGCGTGCTCGGCGCGATGTCCTACCTGCGAGACCTGGCCGGTGCCTACCGCAAGACCGGGGACGAGAAGTACGCCCGCACCATGCTCGACCTGCTCGAGCAGTGGATTGACAATGTTCCCGTCGTTGACCCTGAGCCCCTGAACTTCGTGGAGTGGAAGGCGACCAACTGGCAGGTCTATGACGTTGCCGGGCGGCTGCTGCACAGTTGGCCGCAGGCGCTGCTGGTCCTGCGGCAATCACCCAGCACCACCCCGGCGGCATTTACCAAGATCCTCAAGTCTCTGTACAAGCATGTCGAATACCTGCTGGTGCACCATGCTACGTTCTCCAACCACTGCACAGCGGAGGCGGCAGTCATCTTCATCAGCGCCGTGCTCTGGCCGGAGTTCCGTCGGTCCGAAGAGTGGTGGGAGCACGCCTTGTGGTGGCTGGAACATCAGGCGCGGGAGGACTACTACCCCGACGGATTCACGCGCGAGATGGCGACCAACTACCACGGCGCTTTCGGAGCCTTGCTCATACCTTACAAGTTCACCGAGCACAACGGTCTCGACAGCCCGTTCTCCGAGGAGTATATGGCGATCATTCATCGCTGCTTTCGGGTGGTTATGCACATGATAAAGCCGGATGGCTGCGTGCCACGGTTCAATGACGCGCTTGGTGCGGATATGACCGCGACCGTGCTCGAGGGTGGGGAGCTGTTCGATGACCCCGAGATGCTGTATGTGGGCAGCGGGGGCGAGCGCGGCCAGGAGCCGGCCCAGACCTCGCATTTCTTCCCCGATGCTCGCTATGCGATAATGCGCAGCGACTGGAGCCCGGAGGCCGACTACCTCATCATGGACTGTGGGCCGGCGGGCACCAACCACGTCAACCCCAACCAGCTTGCCGTCGAGGTCTGCGCCCGGGGCGTTCGGCTGATTGAGAATTCGGGCTACTATCGTCGCCTGACCAGCTTCCCTGCGGAGTGGTTCCCGATGGCACGCTGGTACGGCAAAGACTCGCGCTCCTACTCGACGCTGAACATCGTCAGGTCCACCCAGGTCGGCGGAGATGCCGACGGCTATCTGGTCAGTCATCCGGCTTTCGACTATGCTGCGGGCTGGTACAAGCACGGCTACATGGAGCTGGACGACGGTACTCATGAGCGCGCCGAGAAGGTGTTCGTAGACGTCGTCCACACCCGCCGGGTCTTCTGCCTGACGAAAGAATACTGGCTGATCCTCGACAGCCTGGACGGCGAGGGTGCCTATCCGGTGGAGCTGCACTGGCAATTCCGGCCGGGCGCAGCCGGCCTCGATGAAGCAACCAGGGAGTGCTGGACCGAGCAGGAGGGTGTGCGGCTGTGGCTGCGGCCGGCTAATCCGGAGGGCCTCTCGGTGCGCATCGCCGAAGGCGAGACCAACCCGCATGCCGGCTGGTACGCGCCCCGCTACCATGTAAGCGAACCCGCTCCCGAAGCGATTATGCAGCGCACCGGCGAGCTGCCCATCACCTTCGCTACTCTGCTCTGGGCCCAACACGACGACGATTCCGGCCCGCGCATAGGCTCAGCGGATTTGGGAGAAGAGGCCGCGGGAGTGCTGCAAATAAAGCATGCTGAGGGCACGGACTATCTGCAAGTTGTGCCTGAGGGTAAGGAATCGGATGACATCGTAGGTCTCAGGGCGGAAGCCGAATTGGTGTGGATTCGAGTTGACGAGCAGGGCCAGCCCCAGCGGGCGTTGTTGGCCAAGCCCAGTAGAGTATGGTGGCAAGGCGAGGAGCTTTGGATGACCAAGGAAGCCGTCGAAGCACTTGAGCTTTCTTGGGCCGACGGCGTCCCCCAGGTTTGCGATGCGAGCAATGAGGACTGAGGCCCCCACGTTCTCGTAGGTCACGGGCATTGCCATCCATTTGTCGCCCGGAAGCAGTTGTGCCCGCTACGCGAAGAGACGGTTCTTTCCTTCCCTATGATTGGTCCACTGTGAAGAATGGGCTTCCGCTTGCAGACGAGTCGGTTCGCGGTTTACGCGCATATAGCTCCCGACTGGAGAATGTATGCCGCTCTTCACCACAGGGAGAGGTATGCTGAGGGCTGTCGGGAACCATAGCGGGAATTCGACCAGTGAAGCAGACCGTTTTGGGCCAATGAGCCAGGAGAAACAAGGTTATGAAGCAGGATGAGATTCTAACTGACGAGCTGGTCATAGCGGCGGACGGTTGGCGGACGGCGGGCTATGCGGAGGCGCAGCCAGTGGAGATCGAGGGCAAGACGGGTGTCTACCTGCCGGAAGGCGAGTGGGTGATTATTCCATTTCCAGAAACCCGGCACGGCCGGGAGAGTTACAACCAGATGGTTTTGGAGGTCTACTGTGATGTCTCCTCTACGGGCATGGGTCACTTGTCGGTTTCGGTAGAGATGGGCGTGATTCCCGTGGGCTTCGAGGAAAAGGACCGGCTGGTGACGGACCGCTATTTTCACGAGTCCGGCTGGTGGACACTGCAGATCCCGCTGATCAGCTTCCTGCCCTACGGTATGAGCAACGATTTCACTAACGCCGAGAGAATTCGCATGCTCACTGGCCACGGGCGTGTGGCGGTCGGGGAGATGCGCCTGCAGGTGGTCAAGCAGCCCGAGGGGCCGCGAATGACTGATGAAGAGCTTATGGCGGAGCTAGACCTGGACCGGCCGAGCCTCGCACCAGCCAAGCAGGCCTGGGAACGGGGCGACCTAGGCGCGGCGCTGGCGGCGGTCGCGGAGCACTTCCGCACGCGTACCGAACCGCGGCAATACTACCTCGACTTGATCCCCAAGGCTACCCAAGAGACGATCGCGCAGGCGGACCGGATGTGCGACGGCTATGTTCAGGGCTATCGGTTTGACGAGATTGACTGGATGGCTAACCCCAACGGCTATCAGGAGTGGCCGACACACCTGAACTACATGAGCTGGCCGATCCCGCTGATGTCGGCGTATCTCAGCACCAAGGATGAGAAATACCCTCGGCGGCTGGATGAAGTACTCTTTGCGTGGGCTCGGGGCAATCCACGCCCGCTTTGTGACAGTGGGACGCGCAACTGGGGGCCGCACCGCCCGGCAGCGCGGATTATGCGCTGCTGGCCCTGGGCGTGGTATTCAACGCTCGATTCACCGTCCTTCCAGGACCGGACGCGTGTTGCCATGCTCAAGACCTGGTGGGAAATGGTCGAGCATACTCTGGAGTGGAGCTATGTGGAGGGCACCAATGGCCGGCTGAGCGATTCGCGCGCCGTTTTCATAGCTTCGATATTGCTCCCGGAGTTCAAGCGCGCGAAGTTCTGGCGGGAGGAGGGCAGGAGAATGCTGGACACAGAGTTGAAGAAGCAGGTCCATACCGACGGCGTGCACTTCGAGCTGGCTGGCTACCACAGCGGATGTCTGAACAGCTTCTTTGAAGTCTACCGGATGGCTAAGCTTAACGGCATCGAGTTGGACGACGAGTATTTGGCGACCATCAACCGGATGCTGGATTACTCAGCGCATAGTCAGCGGTCCTGCGGAGGGGCTTTCCCCCACAACGACTCCGGTGGCTGCGTGAGCCTGGGCAAGAGGGCTGGCCGCAGGAGCCCGCACCCGATTGCGCAGGAACTGGGCCGCGATGACCTGCGGTTCATCTTTGAAGGAGACGGGGAGCCGCCGGTAGAGACTTCCCGTGCGTTTCCCTACACCGGCATGTACTTCATGCGCGGGGGCTGGGACCCCGAGGATCTGTGCCTCTGTTTCGACGGTGCCACCTTCGGCGCAGGCCACCAGCACGAGGACAAGCTCAGCATTGACGTATCCGGGTATGGCAAGGAGTTCATCGTTGACCCGGGCATCCACTCGTATATGCTGGATCGCTTCCGCGACTATATGAGCTCCAGTTATGCGCACAGCACCATACATATTGACGGCAAGCCGCAAAACCGCATGGGGCGGCAGACGCGCGAGCAGTGGATCCGCGAGGTGTATGAGGAGAACCAATGGTACACCGGCGAAGTATTTGACTACGCCAAGAGTCAGTACGACGCCGGTTACGGCGAGCCTGAGCCGGATGAAGGTCCCCAGCCCGTCCACCACCGGGTCGTTATCTTCGTACGCGGTGACTACTTCCTGGTCTTCGATTATGTCGAGGGCGAAGGCAATCACAGGGTCGAGTCCATGCTGCACTTTGCACCGATGCCCGTGTTCATTGATGAGGGCCAGGCCACGTTCCGTACCTTCAACCAGTCGCCGGCGAACCTGGAGGCTATCTGCCTGCCGGGGCCGCCGCGGCCGGAGATGTCCGTAATCTGCGGGCAGAACGATCCGCTGCAGGGCTGGGTAGCTCTCGGCTGGGGGCACCCGTCGCCCGCGCCGGTGGCGATAATGACCTGGGAGCAGGAGCTGCCGCTGCTGGCGGGGATGCTGCTGATACCGTACAAGGAGGGTCGCTCCGCGCAGCTCGCCCTCGAGAATCTGCTGTGTGAAGGCACCGCCTGGGCCGGGCAGGTCAAGTGGCCCGACGGCCGTCGCGATCTGATTCTGCTGCGGTTCGATGGGGAAGACGAGGTCAAGTTGGACGGTTTGCGCACCGATGCGCGGGTGGCCGTGGTGCGGATGAATGCAGAGGGTGAGGTCGTCGCCCGTGACCACTACAGGGGGACACACCTGGACATTTGAGGAGGCAATCTGACTGTCGGCAGATGGAGGAAGGAGTGGTGATTTGGATGCGGGTCTTGATCACCGGCGGCAGCGGCAATGTTGGAACCGTCGTAGTGCGGCGGCTCAAGCGGCTGCGGGACAAAGCCCGCGCCCAGGCCAACGAGCCAGAATATTTACTGCTCAGCGGTTCGTGGCTTTGTGTGCCACCACGAATTCCCCGTTGAAGTTGTCCACCTTGGCGATGGGCGGGTCCGGAATGTGAGCGGCGACGACCTCACCGACAAAGAGGGTATGGTCGCCGGTGGTCATTTGGCCAGCCAGCTTGCACTCCAGGTAGGCGTGGCAGCCGAGGATCAGCGGTGCGCCGATCTCCTCTGCGTCTACATACGGAATGTCGCCCTCCTCGAACTTGCTCGCGTCCCGCCCGGAGCACGAGCCGGCGTACAGGATCAGGTCGGCCTGGCCTTCGCCCGCCCAGGCCAGTGCAAACTCGCCGGTCTGCTCGATGCAGTCGTGGGTATAGCGGCTGGGCTTGACACTGACGGCCATCATCGGCGGATCGCCCGAGGTACACATACACCAACCGGCGGGCATTACGTTGGGCTTGCCCTCTTTGTCGCAGGCAGTAACCAACACGACCCACTCGGGGTATTTCTGCTGAATGCCTTCGGTAGGGCTGACTCGACGGAGCATAGGTCCCAGACCTCCTGGAAGTTGTAATGGCGTCAAGCGTTTCCTGAATTCATCGAGAATCGGCGCAAGGCCGCGACCAGCGCGCGCAGCTTACGGGGGTCTTTGCGGCCGGGGCTTGATTCGACGCCCGTGGCCATATCCACGCCGGTCGCGCCGGTCGCGCGAATTGCTTCTACGATGTTGTCCGGCCCCAGTCCGCCAGCGAGCATCACAGGCAGGGCGCTGGCGGCAATTATCTGGGCGGCAGTCGGCCAGTCGCAGGTGACGCCGGTACCGCCCATCTCACCCTTCACTCGGGTATCGAGCACGATGCGACGCACGCCAATCTGGGCAAGGTCCTCAATGAGCGCGAGGCTCTCGCCGACAGATCGGGGCTGGTCTTCGCCAGCGGGGGCAATAGCAATGCCCCGCCAGATTTCGAGCTGCGGCGAGAGTTCTTCAACCAGACGTGCCATTTCCTGTGGTGATTCTTCCCCATGTATCTGGAGGGCGTAGGGCCGGCAGAGGCACGCGATCTCGGTAAGCTCGTGCGGCGGATGGGTTGCGACGACCAGTACCGGCCGGGTACGCGCGGCCTTGCATAGAGACTGCGCCACCCAGCGGCTGATGTTGCGGCGCGAGTAGGGCACCTCGACGACCATCCCGACGTAATCAGCGCCGATGCTTTCGCTCACGCGTAGGTCGGGCAGCGTTGTCAGCCCGCAGATCTTTAGCTCAATCGTCATATCGTTGTGCCTCCGCAAGCATATATATTATGGCCAAGCGGGACAAATCCTTCCCCTGACCAGCTTCGCCTGGTTGTTTCGGGCGACATCTCCTATTTGGCTGCTTACTCATTGGAAGTCTCTTCGATCGCTCCAACAGTCCCTATCTGTCCACTGGCCGCGGGGCAATGCCGCAGCGCCTCTTGACAAGACGGGCAGGAATCGGTATACTATGCAACAAGATGAAGCACGACACGCCGGGCCGAGTTTGGTTTAGCTGGTGGTATTGGTTCACTTAGTGAACTGGCCCTAGCGCGTGTCAGCAGTTGAACACAAGTAGAGAGCAGAAGACGCGGGTCAGTTCACCCAGAACTCGGCCCGCGCTTGTTGTTTCCGATGGCGGGCCAGCGCAAAAAGCGCAGCTCGCCATTTTTTTGGTCAGGGCGCTGAGTGGAATCGGAGAGCCGGCCGTCACTGGAGAGTGGCGGAAAGGGCGAGGGAGATCGCCTCGGCCACCCGATCAGAAGCCGACGGACCCGCCCAGCGCCAGAGCGCCGCTACGCAGCAGGCGGCACAGCATAGCAGTTCGGGAGGTGATAACATGGCCGCGGGAACTGTGGACATAATGCAGTCGGGAGCCTGCCCGCGGTGCTCCTGGCGGACAGGAGTACCGGCGGCTCTGACCAGCGGCTTGGCTTTTGGTCGGCCCAACTTGATGTGCGAAAGGTCCGATGACCATGTACACTCCTGACTTAACTGAGTTTATCAAGCGCGCCCAGCACGGCAACCTCGTCCCCGTCTATCGCGAGATAGTAGCGGACCTCGAGACGCCCATCTCGGCGTTCCTCAAACTGCGCGACGCCAACGGCAACTACGCCTTCCTGCTGGAAAGCGTAACCGGCGGCGAGAACATCGCGCGCTATTCCTACGTGGCTACCAGGCCCTACCGGCTGTTCCACAGCAAGGGCAACCAGGTGGTTACCCTCACCAACGGCACCGAGAAGACCGAGACGCTGCGTGCCAGCGAAAGTCCCTTGGACAAGCTCCGCGAACTGCTGGCTGGGTACCAGTACGTATCGCTGCCGGAGTGGGAACGATTCGCCGGCGGCGCGGTCGGCTACATGGGCTACGATACGGTCCGGTTCTTTGAAGAGCTTCCCGATGAGACGCCCGACGACCTGGATCTGCCCGACTGTTACTTTATGTTCACCGACACGATTGTGGTATTCGACCACGTGCTCAACCGTGTGCGCGTGCTGGCCAACGCGCATATTGATGGTGACCCGCAGGCTGCTTACTGGGAAGCCACCGAGCGGATTGAGGCGGTGATTGACAAGCTGCGTCAACCGATTGCGCACTCACCTCAGCCGGCGATCAAGGGTGGGATTCCTGACGATCCATCGGCCCTGCAATCAACGATGACGCGGGCGGAGCATCACGCGGCTCTGGAGCAGGCCAAAGAGTACATTGCAGCGGGCGACATTATCCAGGTGGTGCTGGCGCATCGGATGAGCGCGAAGATCAGCGTGGACAGCTTCGACCTGTACCGGGCTCTGCGTGCGATTAACCCCTCGCCGTATATGTTTTACCTCAGTTTCGAGGATCTTAAGATCATCGGTGCGTCGCCGGAGGTGCTGGTCACTGAGGATAGGGGAGAGGTGGTCACCCGGCCGATCGCGGGAACGCGGCGGCGCGGGGCTACGCAGGCCGACGACCAGCGTCTGGAGGAGGAATTGCTGGCCGACCAGAAAGAGCGTGCCGAGCACATTATGCTGGTTGACCTGCACCGCAACGACATCGGGCGGGTCTGCAAGCCAGGGAGCGTCGAGGTTAATGAGCTGATGGCGGTGGAGCGCTACTCGCACGTGATGCATATCGTCAGTAACGTGCGGGGCAAGCTCGGGGATGACAAAGACCAGTTCGACGTGCTCCAGGCGGCCTTCCCGGCCGGTACGGTCAGCGGGGCTCCCAAGATCCGGGCGATGGAGATTATCGAGGAGCTTGAGCCGGTCAAGCGCGGGCCGTACGGAGGGGCGATCGGCTACTTCAGCTTCTCGGGAGCGATGGACACCTGCATTACGCTGCGCACCTTCGTGGTCAAGGGCGATACGGCCTATCTACAGGTCGGCAGCGGAATCGTCGCTGACTCGGACCCCGATGCCGAGTACGACGAGACCATGGCCAAAGCCGGAGCCCTGCTGGATGCTCTGCGCCTGGCCGAGGAGGGGCTGTTATGACCATCCTGATAGATAACTACGATTCCTTTACTTACAACCTCTACCAGTATCTGGCGTATCTGGGTGAGTCGGTCGAAGTCTACCGCAACGATAAGATCACCACTGCCGAGATTCAGCAGATGCAGCCGGAGCGGATCGTCATCTCGCCCGGCCCGGGTCGGCCCGGCGACGCGGGTATCTCGTGCGAGCTGATTGAGGCGGTCGCCGGACGGGTGCCGATCCTGGGTGTCTGTCTGGGGCACCAGGCGATAGCGGAGGTGTTCGGCGCGACCGTGGATCGGGCGGGGCGGCTGATGCACGGCAAGACTTCGCTCATCCATCACGATGGAGCGACCATCTTCGTCGGTCTGTCTAACCCCTTCGAAGCGGTTCGCTACCACTCGCTGATTGTCCAACCCCCGACCGTACCGGACTGCCTGGAAGTCACTGCCGAGACGGACCAGGGCGAAATAATGGGCCTCCGGCACAAGGAGTACTTTGTGGAGGGGGTTCAGTTCCACCCCGAGTCGGTGATGACCGAGGTCGGCCTGGATCTGCTGGCAAATTTCCTGAAGTTGACGACTGATAAGGCATCCGCGCAGCGGCTCAGCGCTGCACTGTGAAGGACTTTGAGAAACGGAGTGACAAAGAATGTTATCCGCTACACTGGAAAAGCTGTCTCGTCGCGAAGACCTCACTGCGAGTGAAGGTGAGAGTGTTCTCAGCTACATCATGAGCGGGGAGGCGACCGATGCGCAGATCGGTGCCTTTCTGATGGCGTTGCGCATGAAGAGCGAGACTCCCCAAGAGATCTGTGGCTTTGCCCGCACCATGCGGCGCCACTGCGTGCCCATCAAGACGCATCGAGCTGACGTGGTAGACACCTGTGGCACCGGCGGAGACGCGTTGGATACCTTTAACATCTCCACCGGCGCGGCGCTGGTTGCGGCGGCTGCGGGCATTCCCATCGCCAAGCACGGTAATCGCTCGGTCTCCAGCGCCTGCGGCAGCGCCGATGTGCTGGTGGCGCTGGGCGTCAATATTGACCTGGACGCGGAGGCAGTGGGGCGATGTCTGGATGAGATCGGCTTCGGCTTCCTGTTTGCCCCCAATTTGCACCCGGCGATGAAGTACGCCATCGGCCCCCGGCGTGAGATGGGCGTTCGCACGGTCTTCAACCTGCTCGGCCCGCTGACCAATCCCGCCGGCGCCCGGCGGCAACTGCTCGGAGTGTTTGCTGAAGAATGGGTGGAGCCTGTGGCTGAGGCCCTGCACCAGCTCGGCACAGAACGGGCCCTGGTGGTATATGGCCGGGATGGGCTGGACGAAATCTCTACGCTGGGCGAGACGACCGTGGCCGAGCTTGCCGACCGGGAGGTCAGCAGTTACACTCTGGCACCGGAAGATCTGGGCCTGGATCGCGCGCGAGTGGAGGATATCGGGGGCGGCACGCCGGAGGAGTCGGCCGAGATGCTGAGGAGGGTCTTGCAGGGCGAGGGCGGCCCGCGCTATGATATCGTGGTGGCCAACGCCGGGGCGGCTGTCTACATCGGTGGTGGGGCGGCAAGCATTCAGGAGGGTACGGAGCGTGCCGCCGAGGTAATTGCCAGCGGGGCGGCGTTCAGTAAGCTGGAAGAACTTCGTGAGTTCTCCAACTCAGCATGAGCTGGTCAGACAGGCTGGTTGATTATGAATTCGCTCGGGATCCTGGAAGAAATCGTAGCAAGTAAGCGCCGGGAACTCCAGTTTGACAAGCAGGATCGTCCGCTGGAAATCCTCCGGCAGCAGGCAACGGAGCTGAAGGAGACATCTCCGCCCCGGGATTTTGCCGCCGAGTTGAGGAGACCCGATGTGGCCCTCATCGCCGAGATCAAGCGGGCCAGCCCGTCGGAGGGTGAGTTTCCGGTGCTCTGGTTTGATCCCAGGCATATCGCCCAGGACTTCGTGGCGGGCGGTGCATCGGCGATAAGTGTGCTTACTGAGATGAACTATTTTCAGGGCGCTCCGCACTTTGTTGCCCGGGCTCGGGGGCGCATTCCGCTGCCGATTCTACGCAAGGATTTTATCCTGGAGGACTATCAGATATACCAGTCGCGCGCGCTGGAGGCCGATGCCCTCCTGCTCATCGTCGCGGTACTGGAGCCGGAGATGCTCCAGATGCTGTATGACCTGACCCGCGAGTTGGGTATGACGGCGCTGGTCGAAGTGCACAACGAGGCGGAAATGACCCAGGCGGCCGAGATCGGCGCAGAAGTTATCGGGATCAACAATCGCGATCTGTCCACGATGCGAATTGACCTGGCTACCACGGAGCGCCTGGCCCCGCTAGCGCCGGAAAATATGCTGCTGGTCAGTGAGAGCGGTATCACCTGCCGCGCAGATGTCGAGCGGGTCGCGGCGGCGGGCGTAGATGCTGTGCTGGTGGGCAGTGCCTTGATGAAAAGCAACGAGATTGACTTGGCTACCCGCCAGTTTGTCGGGGTGCCGAAGCACAAAGATTGACGGGGACAGGCGGGACGCCTGTCCTACCGATTCGATATGGCGGTACGACGGGCGTCTCGCCCGTCGCTATTGGGACAGGCGGCAGGCTTGTCCTACCAAGCTTGAATGGAAGTGAGATTTTGCATGGCTACGACCACTGAAGAGAAACCTGGCCGTTTTGGCGATTATGGCGGGCAATATGTCCCGGAGACACTGATGCCGGCGCTGGAGGAGCTGGAAAGGGCCTACAACGAGGCAAAAGCAGACGAAGAGTTTCATCGTGAACTGGCGTACTACTTCCGCGAGTACGGTGGCCGGCCCACGCCGCTGTACCTCGCCCAGCGCCTCAGCGAAGTGTGCGGGGCGCGTATTTACCTCAAGCGCGAGGACTTAAACCACACTGGCGCGCACAAGCTGAATAATTGCCTGGGCCAGGTACTGCTCGCGCGGCGCATGGGTAAGCCCCGCTTGATCGCGGAGACCGGAGCCGGCCAGCACGGCGTGGCCACAGCTACGGTCGGCGCCCTGTTCGGGCTGGAGACGGTCGTCTACATGGGCGTCGAGGATATCCGGCGCCAGGCGCTCAACTGCTTTTGCATGCAGCTACTTGGGGCGACGGTGAAGCCGGTCGAATCCGGCAAGGGTACGCTTAAGGATGCGTTGAATGAGGCGATTCGGGACTGGATGACCAACGTCGAGAATACCCACTACCTGCTGGGTAGCGTCTGTGGGCCGCATCCGTATCCGACGATGGTCCGCGATTTCCAGAGCATCATCGGTAAGGAAGTCAGAGAGCAGTGCCTGGAGAAGGAGGGGCGGCTGCCCGACAAGCTGGTGGCTTGTGTAGGCGGCGGCTCCAACGCTATAGGTCTGTTCCATTCGTTTATTGAGGAGGAGAGTGTCGAGCTGATTGGCGTGGAGGCGGCCGGGCGGGGGCTGCATACTGGCGAGCATAGCGCCCCGCTCAACGCGGGAAGCTTCGGCGTCCTGCACGGGTCGGCGTCGTATATCCTCCAGGACGAAGACGGGCAAATCCAGAACGCTCACTCTGTTGCTGCCGGGCTGGATTACCCCGGCGTCGGCCCCGAGCATGCTTATCTGTGCGATACGGGGCGGGCTCGGTATGAGTCCGTCACCGACGAGCAGGCCCTTCAGGCCTTCCGGCGCTTAAGCGAGTTGGAGGGGTTAATACCGGCGCTGGAGAGTGCGCATGCGGTGGCGTGGGTGCTGGAGATGGCGGGGCAATTCGGGGAAGACGAGATCGTGGTAATCAACCTGTCCGGACGCGGCGACAAGGATGCTGCGGAGGTCAAGGGCCTTCTCTAGGTGTTTGGGTACGACAGGCGTCTCGCCTGTCGGGTGGTCATCAAAGCACACCGCGGTCGGTTTCTGGACAGGCGGGACGCCTGCCCTACCGATACGGACTGTCGCACCGCTGAAGGAGAATTACGCGCTAATGAATTCGATACAACAAGCGTTCGCGGCGAACCGGGCTGCACAGCGCGGCACGCTCATTATATACGTGACCGCCGGGGACCCGAGCCTGGAGGCGACGGCGGATATCGTCACCACGCTGGCCGACTCCGGCGCGGATATCGTCGAACTGGGCATGCCCTACTCCGACCCGCTCGCCGACGGCCCGACCATCCAGGCGGCTTCCCAGCGTGCCCTGGAGCGCGGTGCGACCGTCCAGGGCGT
>JALGTU010000024.1 GCA_029821195.1 Candidatus Zipacnadia bacterium | reverse complement strand
CTATTCACACCTCTACCAGTTGCTGATCCGTCCGGCGCAGTGCTGTCGTGGGGCTCAGCCCAAGCCGTCATCGGCCCATTCTGCCTCCCAACCTGCAGACACCAGACCGTGTGATCCCCCGAAAGCTCCCCAAACTAGTTTTGGGACCCTACGGGCCCGAAGCGCTTGATGGTATCCAGCCCCAGCACCTCGCAGACGCGCCAGTCGTGATCGCCGGTCAGCAGCCGGACCCTGCCGTCGGCAGCGCGGCCCCGCCAGCCACTGTATGGCTCGATGGTCATGCTGGTGTTGTTAATCGAGCCTACTTTGCCTATTCCACCGGCATCGGGCCCCACACATCGGGATGCAGAGTCGCCTCGCGAGGGGCGTCAGCACAGACTAAGTAAGTCTTATTGGCCCAGTAGACACGCTGGAGATTGACCGTCCCGGCGGCGTCAGAGAAGATCACGCCGACATCACCCTTCAGCGCCATCCCCGCCTCGGGCTTCCAGCGCAAAGTAGTCAAGGGGATCGCCGCTTCCACGGTGTATGAGTCTTTCTGACGGATGATCTTGATCTGAGCCTCAGGAATAATGTGCACATCGTCGAGCGTTATAGCGTAGTAGCTGGCGATCTCCACCTCATTCTTCGGCTTGCCCGCTGCAACTACCGGCCGGTACAGGACGGCTACTGGTTCATCGTTCATCACCGAGATGAGCACCCGCAAGTCGCCTACGCTGGCCTTGGTTCGGTCAGCGGCAGCTTCGGGATTGGTGGCAAGTTTGAGGTCCACTGCGTCGCCAGTCTTGAACAGACGCTCGAAGGCTCTTCCTGTGTTAATCATAGGTGAGCTATCTTCCACATCGTATGCTAGGTATAAACTCTCTTGGTCATAGCCCAGCCATGCCTGGGCAACAGTCTCGCGGCCCGATTTGATCGCGGCCGCGTTCTCTTGGGCCCATTCGTCCAGCTTGCCGTCTATGATGGGCGTGAAGCGGGCAATAGTCATCTGACCAGGGCCGGCCTGCCTGGCTGCCTCCCGAGCCTGACGCTGCCGGTGCAGCTCCTTGGCCTTGGCTACCTGCTCCTCAGTAATGGCCAACTGTTCGGGGCCGAAGCGCTTGATGGTGTCGAGGCCAAGTACCTCGCAGACTCGCCAGTCGTGGTCACCCGCAATCATTAGAATCCGGCCGTCGGGGTACCGATTGAGAAAGCCGCTCCACGGCTCCACGGTCAAGCTGGTGTCATTGATGGAGGTGCCGGGGGGGGGTATCTCGTCGGGCATTGGCGCAGGCGCAGTACGCACATCGCGAAAAACGCGGCCGACATATAGCCCATCGGTGGTCATAAAATGCTCGTTGGAATAGCAGCGCATCGAGAAGACCTCGCCGATTTCTTCACCCATATCCACCACGCCGCAGGTGCGCTGAATAGCGATTAACACTCCGGGTTGTGGCTGTGCTGGTGGGCTGTAGTGGGGAGTGGGGTGTGGATATGTCCAAACGACCTCCTTGTCCTTGTTCAGTCCAGTGGGCTTGCCAATTCTGGTCAGCTTTGACCCTGGCAGGCGCAAGTATCCATTTTTCACGGGGACTATGGCACCCTCGCCCCCCGGCATAAACTGCTCGGCCTTGTCCCATTCGTAAACAGGCGCACCCTCCTCGCTCCAGCGGGCCGGGGGCACCCGCCAGACGTAGCCGCCCCCGGTTATGTATAGAACCAAGTCATCACCTACAATGGCAGTGAAGCCGCCGCCGCGCCGCAGATATGGTTGAAAGAAGTCAAGCTCTTCGGGCTGCGGTTTGCCATCGCCGTTTTCGTCAAACCAGGTGAACGAATCTCGCTCGTGTCCTACGAAGGGGCCCTGGACCGGGCTGCGATCGAAACCAAACACCCCCTTGGTCTTGCTCAGCGCCGAGACCGGCTTCCAGTGGTCGCCTTCCGGCATCATAATTATGTAACCGGAGTTGGAGAAGTCTATTATGTACTCGTGGCGTTGACCGCTGGCCTCGCTGATTAGATACTGAGCGTGCACGTTAAGCCCGTTCTGCGTGCCGTGCAGTCCCAGGTACTCTCCCGGACGCTGCCGCCACAGAGTCTTAACCAGCTCCCACTCCTGCGTCTGATAATTAAGTTTGAACTCCATGGCATTGCCGAAGGCGCGAGTGGGATCGGTGGGATGGAGGTGGGCACCGCAGGCATGGTAGCCAGTGTTGCCGATGTAATCCTTGACCAGCTTGCCATCCGTACCCCAGACGCTGAAGCGGCGGGGCCGGTCGTCGCATTCACACACCCACACCCGGCCCTTTGCATCAACGTCAATTGAGGACATATAGCGCATGCCCTGCGGGTCAAAGCGCCCTTCGTCCGGTCGTCCGCCCTTCTTCCCGAAGGTGCGGATCAGCTTCCCGTGTTTGTCGAAGCATTTAACCTGCATATCCGGCCCGAGGTCGGCCACATAGACATTGCCGACGCTATCTACGGCGATGGCCCCGTACTTTCCCACCCCCGGAGTGGGCACAGCCGCCCGCTTCTCCGTCTCGACATCCATCCGTACTATACGCCCCTCGGTCACTACGTAGAGCAGCTCGTTCGGGCCAAAGTCCAGGCTGTCGGGTGCGGTGACGCTAAACTTCTTGAGCAACTCGAACGTCTCAGGGTCGAGCAGGGCGATCATATCGTTACCGTTGAGGCTTAGTGCAACGTACCTGTCGTTGGCGGCGATGTCGCGCAGCCCGCCCTGGTCCTGGTAGAAGAAATCTCGGGAGTGGGGCCGATTGCCGTAACTGCCCTGTGATGCCCCAATTCCGAGCAGGGGAAGGCCAGTGGGGCGCTTGTATTCAGGAATCGGTTCATTCTTGAACCAGACCATCTGCTCAATCTCGCCGGTGTTCGCGTCGCGCCGGACAATGAAGCCGTTGCGGTGCGCACAGAATAGGTACTTCTCCGTTGCTGCCAGGCGATCATCCCCTATATGGCCGTGTCCTGGACCGTGCCAGATCTTCTTCATCGTGTGGATATTGACCGCTATGGCCGGAGTGCCGCCCTCGTTGAGCGGCCAGCCCAAAAAGGCCTTGTCACCCGCGCAAGCCACCGCTACGGGGCAGGCGTGGTCTGCCCCCCAGTCGCCGGTCCCGTCGGTGACCTGCCAGGGCGGAGTGCCCGGGTTGTAGTAGGAAAGCTGGTAGGTGACATCCAGGCCCCGGTGGCTCAGTCCGCGGACCTGGTATTGGCCCGGCGCGACCAGCTCGCCCTCGTCGTCGCAGCCGTCCCACCATACCTGCAGCTTGCGAGTAGTTGCTGTCTGACTGGTGGGGTAGTCCTCAACTTTGTGGTCTGATATCAGATTGCGCACGCGCTTGCCTTCGGCATCATCTATCACTACTGTGAATTTCTTGGCCTGGCGTGGCACCTCAATCGTCAGCGGAATGACACCTGTGGGTAGTTCTTCCCTTTCAGCCACAGTCAGCGGCTCGAGGTTGCCGTGCGCCTCGAGCAGGCACCGCCCCCACATAGCCGGTGTGAAGGGCGGAGGCTTGACTGTGGTGTTCGAGGTGCTCGCCCACCAGCGGGGGTAAACTGGGCTGATCAGGTCACGGTAGCTGGTGGCCTTGAAACCGCTGGTGCCCTGTCCGAAGCCCCAGCGAGGGTTGAGGCTCATCGCAAAACTCGCCCCCGGCACGGGCCCCGGCTCGCCTCGAAAGAGCAGCTTCCACGGTAGCTTGAGCTCATGTACATACCCCTTACCGCCGGCGTCCTTGCGATAGGCCAGCTCCGCGCCCTCAGCGAAGGGGTCTTCAACCTTCAGGTTCTCTTTGAGATGAGGGTTAAGCCGTGTACTGGCACTCATACTGATGCGCGGCTCGCCAGCAGTTGTGTAGTATGAGATGCTGATTGCCCAGGCGACATCGGTCTCCAGATGGATGGTTAGCGAGTCACTCTTACCTGTTTTGAGGGTGCGGTGAATCATCGGTGAAGGGTCGCGCCAGATGCCCGCCAGGTAGAAAGCCTCGTTGTCGTACATCGCCGCGACGCGCAGACTGTTGAGGTCGCGCGTCTCCTGGTCTGGGTAGACCCAGATTTCGCCGGAGCGATCCCACTCACTTACGTCACCGTCAATAGTCACTGGCCCCGGCGCGGGCACCGCCCGCAGCAGATGGTTAAGACTGGGCTGGCCAAACGCAGTAAGCTGTCCCCCGAGCACCAGCAGAACCGTTAGAGTTACCATCAATACCGTGCGCAATCGAGTCATCGTAGCTTTCCTCCTTGCTAAGATGTCACTCAATAAGTCCCGGCCTCTCAACCGGTCTGGCTGAACTCGTAGGCGGTCTCGTACATGGTCACAATGTTCTCCGGCGGGCTGACCGCCTGGATATTGTGGCACGGGGCCAGAATGTACCCGCCACCCGCGCCCAGTATGCGTAGATTTTCCAGAACCTCCTGCCGGACTTCCTCAGTGGTGCCAAAAGCCAGCGTGTACTGGTTATCTATTGCGCCGTGAAAGATGACCTTATCGCCGAAGTCACGCTTGAGGCCCTCGCGCTCCATCCCCTGGCAGCGCCACTGGATGGGATTAAGCACGTCAATGCCCGCTTCGATCATATCAGGAATGACATCACGGATGGCGCCGTCACTGTGGTGGAAGACATACGCGCCGTTTTCATGGGCCAGGTCCATCATCCGCTGCATCCGGGGGATGAAAAACTCGCGGATGTGCTGCAGCGAAAACAGCAGGCCCTCCTGGGAACCGAGGTCCTCGGCGACGTATGTGATCATTACCCGCCCGGGTATTGCCTCATAGATGCGCCGCGTGCCCTCATAGGCCAACTCGAAGAGAATATCCAGGCAATAGTGAACCATATCGGGATTGACAACCAGGTCCATAAAACCTTGCTCCAGGCCCCGCAACTCACAGTACCTGAGAAACGGCTCAGAGCCGCCACCCTTGATAGGGTAGTCGTCTTTGCCAGCAATCTGCTCAGGCAAGTGCGAGTAGTCCCACCAGTCGGGTTCCGGCCACGTGTAGTTGCATTCGATTTCCGCGACTGACTCGAACTCAGCCAGGGGGTGGTACACACACTCGTGGTATACTCCCGTAGCGTATGCCACCTCCCGGGAGCGACAACCGAATACATCTTCCTTCTCAGCCAGTTGCGGGCCGACATACCGGCCCCCCACGGTAATGACCCGGTCAATGTGCAGCCGGTCGTAGAGCTCGTCGTTCGTCTCACACCCCAAGTATTCCTTGAGCTTGGCCGTAGCCTCGCTCGTTGCCCAGTAGTCGGTGGGCACCCGGTCGGTTGGCTCCCGATTGAGTACCGCCTGCCATCGCTCTTTCGGCGTCATTTGGTCTTCAGGCATTTGCGCATACCTCACTTGATGTTTGTTGCTCAGCAGGCAATTCTCCGTCTGGACCGGCATCCCCTTGTTGTTTGGTGCATAGTTCAGGCTCACAAGGAATGACGAAAGCGGGTGGCGAACCTGCTGAGGAAGGAGGTTCCACAACTATGGCTCGCGGTCTTTTGGTAAGTTACGCCGGATATCCCTACACACCCAGCAGCCTCACCCCCGACAACGGTCTGGCCAACCTGGCCGGGGCGCTGCTGGCAGCCGGCCATGAGGCCCGGATTGTGGACTACGGAACGGTTGCGGCGATGCGCCGGCTATTCCCCGAGTCGCTATCTGCCTTGCTCAAGCCGGTCGCTCAGGAATTGCTGGGAGGGGGCGGCGGCCCTCCGCAGCCTGAGCAGATGAGGCAGCTTCAGCAAGTGGCAGCGCAACTAGAAGCCCACCAGGAGGCCGAACTGCGCCAGATCGGCCAGGAACTGATCGAGGAAGTTGGCCGATTCGCGCCCGACTTCGTTGGCTTCAAGCTGTGGAACGGTGACGGCTTCTCCGGAAGTGTCATCCTGGCCCAGATGCTGCGCAATGAGTTCCCGGATTTGCACATCTACGCTGGTGGCCCGCAGGCTTCCTGGTTCCAGCAGGTAATATACCAACGCACCACCGTCTTTGAGGCAATCGCCCACGGCGAGGCGGAGGCGACGATTCTGGAGCTGGCGCAGCACGCCACCGGTCAGCGAGACCTGGCGCAGATTCCCGCTATTATCTACTCCGCTGACGGACGGGTCCGCGAAGTCCCCCGCTCGGAATGGCTGGACCTGAACGAGCTGCCAACCCCGGCTTACGACCCCGAGATATATCCGGCAATGGCCGGTGAGGAGAAGATCAAGATAATCGTGCTCGACGACAGCCGGGGCTGCCCGTTCCGCTGCGGCTTCTGCACGCATCCGGCGGAAAGCGGCCCCCGCCTGCGCACGGCCTCGCCGAAGCTGCTGGTTGACCGCATGGAGCAAATGATCAATCAGTACGGCATATCGGCCTTCCGCTTCGCCGGTTCCTCCACGCCGGGCAATCTAATGTACGAGGTCGCTCAGGAGATCCTGCAGCGGGGACTGGAAGTGCAATACGCCTGCTTCGGGCATTTTGCCAGCGCCGATCCCGAACACTTCGATGTGATGGCCCGCTCCGGGCTGTATGCCATCTTCTTCGGGATCGAGTCCGGCTGCCAGGAGGTCCTGGACAAGGCGGTGGGCAAGGGCCTGGACCTGGCCCGCGTGAAAGAGACAGTACAGGCGGCGCAGCAGGCTGGCCTGTTCGTGGCGACCAGCATGATCGTTCCCCTACCCTTCGACACCGAAGAGACGATCCAGCGGAGCCTCGATTTCATCATTGACCTGCAGCCGGATTCCGTGCCGGTGCAATTTCCCGGCCTGCTGCCCGGTACGCCGTGGATGGAGGAACCGCGCCGGTATAACTTCGAGGTGGACAAGCCGGTCGCACTGCTCGAGGGGCTAGACTACAAGATAAAGCTGCTCTTCCCGCCCCCCTTCTGGGATCCGCTGCCTTACAAGATCAACGGGATGTCATTCTACGAGTTTACGGCGCTGACCATGCAGTTCACGGGCGCACTGGAGCAGGCCGGACTGCTCACCAACGTACCCGACGATATGGCCCTGATTGCCAGGTGTGCGGAGATGACACCGCGCCAGTTGCGCGATCGGGCCCGACTGTGGTGTGCCACCGGGGATGCTGGTGCTATGGGGCAGATGGTGGCGCAAGCCAACGAGGGGATAGTAAAGCGCGGGAGCGGCGCTTAGGCACGCTCAGCTTTGCGAGGCACTGCCAGCAGTCGCTCCAGTCAGGTCGGCGATGTGCCTGAGCAGTTCATCCGGGTCAAAGGGCTTGGTCATGACAACGTCAATGTCCGGCGAAGTGCCCGCTTCCGGCTCCTCTTTGAGGTAAGCACTCAGCAACACAATGCGAATATCGGGAGCAAGCTGCTTCATACGCTTGGCGATGTCGGTCCCAGTCAGGTCGGACATTCGCAGGTCAATTACCGCAACACGGGGGGCCTGATTATGCTGTTTCAGACAGCTCTCGAACTGAGCAAGCGCGCCCACCCCTGAGGTGGCCGAGCTGACCGCCAAGCCCTGGGCTTCGAGGAGGCTGCGCAGGGAATTGACCAGCCCCTCGTCATCGTCAATCAGCATCACGTCCGGGGCCAACGACGAGTCACCGGCTCCTGACCCGGCGCCGTCAACTGGCAGGTACACGGTGACGGTAGTGCCCCGCCCCGGCACGCTGTCGAAGGCCACGCTGCCGCCGTGACGATCAATGACTTTCCGGGTAATGCTCAGGCCCAGCCCGGTACCTTCCTGCTTGGTGGTGAAGAACGGCTCGGTACTCCTGTCGAGGACCTCAGGGGACATGCCTGAGCCGGTGTCATGCAACTCGACGACTAGCTTGCCGCCATCGGCGTAGCTCCTCACCCGGATCTCGCCGCCCTCTTCCATCGCTTGCCAGGCATTGATGAACAGATTCACAAAGACTGTACGCAGGGCGGTGGTGTTCCCGATGACCTCGGGAAGGTCCTGCAACTCCCAGATAATCTGCTGGGCACGATGCCGCTCGGCCCGGCCGAGACTGAGGTCGGCCGCGCTCTTTACGATGTCGTTTACCTGGACCCGCTCATTCGGCTCGAACGGATCAGACTTGGAAACACTGGCAATGCGCTCTACCGTATGGACGCTATCCCGGACAACCCCTTCCATCTCGCGCAGAGCCCCGGCTATCTCCTCAGCGGATATCTGCTCGGAATCCCGCGTCTTCATCAACAGCACTTCAATTCTCAGCAGCATAGCCGACAGGAAGTTATTGACATCATGTGCCACTTCGGCGGCTATTTCGCCGATGGCGCTGAGCCGACCGACATTGCTGAGTTGGTCCTCTATCGAGGTATGGGCCGACGCCAACTGCTGGTACAGCGCGCCCTGGTCGCTGTTGCCCGACTGTTTACTCAACTCGCCCAGCCGGCGGGCCAGCGTCCCACTGATCTGCTGCAGCTGGGCTAACATAGCCTCCTGCTCGACTCGCTTCTCCCGGCGTTCTATGGCCCGGTCCACTACGGCGAGCACTTCCTTGACGCCAAAAGGCTTAGTCAAGTAGTCCAAAGCGCCACAGCGGACCGCTTCCTGGGCACTCCCCACCGCGGCATAGGCGGTGATTATGGCCACCTCGATGTCCGGGTCCAGTTCCTTAATCCGCCGCATCACTTCAATCCCGTCCATACCCGGCATCCTGATATCGAGGAAAACCAAGTCCGGCTTCTGCTCACGAATCAACTCCAGCCCCTCAGGACCACTGGCCGCAGTGCGGACTTGGTGGCCACTTTTGAGGATCATCCGGAGGGAATCGCGTGGCCCGACTTGGTCATCAATTACCAGGATATCAGCGCCAGCCATCGGCCTCACTTCCTACTGCACCGCGGTATGGTGCATAGCCGCTGCCGGGAAAGTAACCTCTATCTCCAGGTTGCCGCCCCTGTAGTCGGCTTTCACCTTGCCCTGCTGGTTCTCGATAATCTTACGACTGATCGCTGGCCCCAGGTCAGCTTGTTCGCGCTGCAGCGCTGCCACAGGATCAAAGAACTCCTCGAGCACCAATTCCTTCTCCGGGCTGATAGGTCGCCGCATCTTGACCACGACACTCTCGCCCTGATCGGTTGTGGCGGTACCAATATCAACGTGCACCGGCATGCCGCCGGAGCCGTACAAATGCCGCAGCAGGTAGAAGATCGCATCTACCGTCGCCTGGGGGTCCACAACCACGCGGGGAATGTCCTCGGCGACCTGCAACCTGATCAACGAATCGTGAACATCGCGCGTCTCCTGGAGCTTGCTCACGGCCTGGTGGACCAGATCAGCGATCTGCGCCAGCTCGAAATCAGGCTCCGGCTGCTGAACGACCCGTACCAGGTCGCGGGCCAGTTCGTCGAGTCTCTGGATCTCCGGCGTCACCGTGTTCCGCCAGAACTGCGCCAGATCGCCGTCGCCGCCGGCGTCGCCCATCAACTCAGCGTAGGTGCGAATCGCGGTCAGCGGAGTCCTGATTTCGTGCACCAGGCGACCGATAATGCCGCTGAGGATCTTCATCCGCTCCCGGCGATGCCGTTCCTTGGCCAGGTCCACTTCGGCGGTCATATCTTCCATCAAAAGAACGGCACCGATGGGCGTCCCCTCGTCATCCAGCAGCGCCGACGTCGCCACCCGCAGTGTCAGCTTGCCATTCCAGATCGTGATGTCCTGGCCGCTGACCACCTCCTCGGGTACCGTCAGCGCCGCGTACAGATAGTCGCCTAGCGGAGAGGGCAGGGCCCGCAGGTCCGCACCCTCCATCTGGGCAGGCTCAACCCCCAGCACCTCAGCCGCACGCGGATTACACACACTGATACGCTGATCCGCATCAATGGTGATAACCCCGGTGCTCATGTTGAGCAGAATGCGCTCGTTGTAGGCCTTGCTCCGCTGCAGCTCCTGGTGCAATTCGAAGTCGGTCAGAGCCAGCACCACATAGCTCGCCAGCAGGAACAACGTCTCGAGTTGTGCGGGCGAATACGAACTGCCAATGGCCTGCTCACCGAGCATCAGCAGCGCGGTAAGCCTGCCGTGGATCATTAGCGGCACAACTACCCGTGCGGAAAAGAACTCCATTTCGCCGGCCAGCTCGCCAGCCATCCCCACATCAGGCCAGTCGGCCAGTTCGTCTCGGGTCAACACCCGGTGGTTGCGGCGGTACCAGGTGGGCAGGGCGTCAGCTGTTCTTAACCGCCCGTCGCTCGTTATCTCCGGGCGCAGACCGTACGCCTGGTAAACTGTGTAGCGGTCCCGCTCTTCGTCCCACGTCAGCAGACAGTAGGTGCTGCACCGAACCAGTTCGAGCACGGAGTCGAGGTAGGTCTGGAGCAGCCGATCCCGGTCAAATCCCCCAGTCAGCCCACTCATCAGCCGCTCGAAAGCCTTGCTGACCGGCATAGTATCCGCCGGCTGAGGCCGATCGGCGGTGACAGTAAAGGGTTGTCCGGGCCCCACGCCGCGCGGCTGGTCAGCCCGGGCAGTCAGTGAGGCCTGGGTGATTGCCTGACGCAGCACCTCGACGAGGTCTGCCGGACCGTTTTCGGGCCGCAGCCAGAAATCGGCAGCAAGTATATTCTGCGTGCGAATCTGCTCAATAATGCGGTGAGGCGCCAGGCAGACGAAGACAGCCTGGCCGGCCTCTTCGCCGAGTCTGCGGTAGTTGGCCACTGCTTCGTCGGTCAGCGTTTCCATACCAAACACGACCAGCGAAACCCGAATCGTCCGCGCGAACTCGAGCAAATCACTGGCCTGGGGCGTGAGAACTGCGGCCTCATTTTCCAGATGGCCCCGGACCTGCTCCGCCCAGTAGGGACTCAGATTGAAAGCAAGCGCAGTGATCATTTTCTCACGTTTCTACATTCACTAAGTGCTCGCTGGTCTGCACTGGCAGCTCGATAACGAACTCGGTACCGGACCCCGGCTCAGAACGAACCCGTATCTTTCCGTTATGCTCTTCAATGATAGTCTGGCAGATGGCCAGCCCTAATCCGGTGCCCTCAGGTTTCTCAGTATAGAACGGTTTGAAGATTTCGTCAACTTTTCTCGAAGGAATGTAACTACTCAAATTGTGCACGCGGATCAGGACCCCGTTACCGTTCACGCCCCTGACCTCTTCGGTGATTACCTCTACCCTACCGCCCGCCGATTCGGCTTGCAGAGCATTGTTGACCAGATTCACCACGGCCTGGTGCAGCCGGCTTTCGTCACCAACGGGCCGCTGGGAGACAGCCCCGAGCTTTGCGGTCAGCTCAACCTGCTTGGATTCGGCTTGAGCCGAGGCCGAGCGGACGACCGCCTTACAGACCCGATCCACATCTACCGGCTCGGCCACGGCATTCGCAGGTTTTGACAGCATCATCAGTTGTCTGACCAGTTGATCAATCCGTTCGATTTCGTCGGTAGCGGTCTCCAGGAAGGTGGACCGGAACTCTTCGTCGTCTATTCGCGTGGGCAGCAGTTCGGCGAAGGTGCGGATAGCCACTAGGGGATTGCGAATCTCGTGCGCCATACCGGCGGTAAGTACACGCATCAAGCCCAGCCGCTCGGCCTCCTGGCGCTCGTACTCGAGCTGCTGTATCACCGTCAGGTCGTTGATGACCGCCACGGCCCCACCAGTCTGCCCCGACGTACTGGTCAACGCCGAAGTAGAGCAGGCCACCGGAATGCGCTGCCCGTCCGGACGGCGCAGATCGAATCGATCCCCCGAACCAACTTCGCCGACCTCGATCGCCCGCCGCAGGCACTGGGCAACACTAGTGGGCAACACTTCCAGTCCCTTGTGGAGCACCTCGTCGCGGCTCAGGCCAATGATCCGCTCCGCCGCTGAATTGTACAAGAAGATGTCTCCCTCGGCATCGCCGGCGATCACGCCGCTTTCCATCTCCCGCAGAATCGCCTCGCTGTACTCCTTCATGCCGACCATTTCGGCATAGAGGTTGGCGTTTTGCATAGCCAGCGATATCAAGGGCATCATACTGCGTAATCGCTCAATCTCTTCAGGTTGGTACATCTCTTCAGACATCTTGGGACCTATGCACACCAAGCCGACCAGCTCATCCTCCCACTTCAACGGGGCGACCATCTCCACCCGCAGCTGGGACATCGTTTCGGCCAGCGGCCGGGCTTTGGCCAAGGAGCGGAAGCGGAATATCTCGTCGCGAGTGACCACACCACGAGCCTGGGCAACGGCCCGGACTACAATGTGATACTTCGAAAGCATGCGCGGATCAGGCAGCAAGCTCTGGTCATCGCCAGCAGACTTACTGGCGCGGCGGACGTAATCACCGGTGGCTTCATCACGCAGAAGAATACTCACGCCCGTGGGATGGAGCATGTCGAATATCGCCCGGGCGGAAAGCCGCAGCAACTCGTTAATGTCCAGTGTCCGCAGGATCGCGGCGGAGCCGACACTGAAAAGTTCCTGCAACTGCTCTTCGCTCGAGAATGTCCGCTCCAACATGGCAGTGACCACGGGAAGTAGAGGGACGACCAGGAAGCCCATGAATATGCCGGCCAGCAAGTAGGCCAGGGCCACGTTATAGATGCTGGCAATGCCCAGAAGCTGATGCACAACGGTTAGGACGAAGAAGGCGACCAGTACCACTATCACCGCCGCGAGCAGGTAAGCTACGCCGCGCCGGAGGGCCACGCGCAAGTCGAGGAGGCGCTGCTTGGCAATAGCATAGGCCATTGCAGCAATGACGAAAAAGTATGAGGCAGAGCCCCACCTCATGAAATCGCCATTCTTCCAGATCACCGGCAACAGGACCATGGTGAGGATTGCAAATGCCTGCGTGGTCAGCCAGCCCAGCAGAACGTAGTTGACCTGCACACGCTGCAGGCCGGTCAACCTGGACCTCTTCCGCAGCAAGAGCCAGTCGGCCGCACCCAGGGTGAAGACCGTGAAGACGCCAAAGACAGCGAACGGCCAGCGGTAGTGAACCAGGACCGTGGCGGGGGTCAGCTCAATGCTGGAATACAGATCGGGGCTAAAGCCAACCGTAGCAAAGAGCAGCCCAATGGTATACAAGATGGCTCGCTGCTGCCAGGGAGCAAAATCAATGCGCTCGGGGAAGACCCAGACGAAGTCAATGCACATAGAGATAACGATCGCCGCGGGAATGTGGGCGACGCGGACCCACAACTCGGCAGCTGCCACCGTAGTAGCCGATTGAATCATAAAGTTGGCGAAGACCCAAGCGCTGACCGCGACGGCGTGAACCACATACAGCTTATTCCACACCCGGTCAGGCGTACGGCGGTAGACGGCTATGCCGAGGCCGAAGGAAAGGGCCGATATTGTCAGTAGCACCACGCGGTCCACTTACTCCACTATCCCCCTACGATCGGGTTCAGTTGGCGCATCTACCCAGTATCAACGCCGCGTGAGTGCCACCGAAACTGTGCGAATTAGTCATTACCATATCCACACGGGCGCGCCGAGCCTGGTTGGGCACATAATCAAGGTCGCATGCCGGATCAGGAACCCGGTAGTTGATGGTTGGCGGAATGATACCGGTGGTCAGGGTCATGCAGGAGCTGACAACCTGGAGCGCTCCGCCCGCCGCAAAGGACTGACCAGTGATGGACTTTATCGAGCTAACCGGCACGTTATGAGCCCTCTCGCCGAGCACCTGCTTTATAGCATTGGTATCGGCGATGTCGTATTCACGGGTGCCGATGCCGTGAGCACAGACATAGTCTATTTGCTCGGCTGCAACCCTGCCGGATAGCAAAGCAGTTTCAAACGCATACGCCAGCTCATCACCGCTCCGCTCCGCCGCGATCATCCGCTTAGCCTCGGTTGCCGAGCTATACCCCCGGACCTCGGCATAGATGGTCGCGCCCCGTTCCCGGGCATGTTCGAGCGTCTCCAGTACGACGGCACCGCCGCCTTCGCTGAGCACCAACCCGTCGCGCGTGAGGTCGTAGGGGCGCGAGGCCTCGTCGGGGTGACTGTTATGGTGAGTCAACACCCGCTGTTTGCACAGCAGGGCCATAACCCCCGGACTAATACAGGCCTCCGTCCCGCCGGCGATCATCACATCAGCTTGACCGGAGCGCAGCGCGTCGCAGGCAACCGCAATCGAGTCAAGACTGGCCACGCATCCCGCTGCTGAGGTCGAGTTAGGTCCCTTGAAGCCTATTTCGATGAACACATGGCTAGTGGCTGCATGCGCCGCCATCTCCGTGGCCATTGACGGCACTATGCCGTCTGGTCCCTCCGTCTCGAAGCGATGGTACATATCGTCGGAAATGTTCCCCACTCCGGCCAGACTGGTGCCGAAGATCGCGCCCATCCGGAAGGGGTCAACTCTGCTTAACTCCAGACCAGCATCCTCCAGAGCCAGCCGACTGGCTGCCACCGAGAAGTGGGCGAAGCGGCCGGCCATGCGCACGCCCCGCTTGCTCATATAATCCCTGGCATCGAAGTCTTTGACCTGGCCGGCTATGCGGCAGTACAGACCGGAAGTATCAAAAGAGGTTATCCAATCAATGCCCGACCGGCCTGCGATGAGCGCCTGCCAGAAAGCCTCCTTGCCAATTCCATTCGGGGTCACAACTCCTAGACCCGTAATAACAACCCTCTGCCGAGGGTTGTCCGGCGACCAAGCCATATTGCACCGTCCCCCATTCAGGAAAATTGGCGCAAGCTTCTACCCGCCAGGTGGCGTACAGAGATAATTGTATTGACTACCAGCAACGCCTGAAGCCGAGCTGGTGCGTATCCGACCCGGCCAGGACACTTCCCAGCGCGTCGTCGTTCCAGTCCCGGACATACGCATATTCGAACGACCACTTATCTCCCGTCCAGCCCGCCCCCAGCGAAAGGGCACCATCATTCCAGCCGGCACGCAGCGCCCAGCTTTCGCTCGCTGCGACTTCGGCGCCGAGCCGAATCCCCGACTCGCCGTCTCGCAACCCCATACCCTCGGTGGTCACCTGCTGCCATTCAATGGCGGCCAACACCTTATCCGACACTTGCCGGGAGACACCAACGGCGATCTCCTCGGACTTGAACGTGCCGGCTCCTGTACCGCCCGGTGGCGGGAAAGTCCAGCTCCACTTGACGTCCTCATTGTAGCAGTCATACACGAAGCCGGCCCAGCCTGCTTCGTCCATTTGGTATAGAGATCCCAGGCGAAAGCCAACGTCGGCATCGCTTTCCAAATGAGCGAATAGAGCTACGGCGGGGACGGTACTGTACAGATTGCTCTCGGTATCCATCTTCGGTCCCAGACCCAGGCCAACTACCCACTTGTCACTGAGCCGGTGACCGTAGTGGATAGCCAAATCCTTCTCCTCGAGCGTCGCCAGAAAGGGCGCTCCGGCGAGACTAATTGCGCCGCGGCCGCTATCCAGGTCAAAGTAAGTGACCTGAAGGCCACTTTCGTCGGTCCGCAGTGGCAGCGCAAACGACACCTGCATGCCTCTCAGATCCAGCCCACCACTGAAGTTGGTGTACGACACCCGATCAACGCTCTGCCAACCCGCCAGCGTGCCGGCGTAGGCGGGGTTGGCGAAGCCGGCGTCCTTAATGCAGGTGACAAATCCCCCCATGCCAAACAGGCGCGTGGTGGTGGCGCTGGGCAAGGCGAAGAGATGAGGCGCGGCGTACAAGCCAACAAATGGTGGGGCTTGAGAAAAGCTGGGGCCGGCGGTGACCACTATCCCCAGGGCCACCACTAGTACAACGTGAGCTTTGAGCTGCATGGTGCTGCCTCCTTTGCTGCGACTATTATGCTGACGACCGTAACTGCTAGCCAGGAACATGCAAGCCACGATGGCCCGCTGCTCTCGGCGCCTGACGATGCCAAACTGCTACATCGTTAGTGTGCTTTGGCAACTAGTGCGATCTCTGCGGTTATTGAGTGGGCAGCTACTTTAGAGCTCCAGATTGTCGTAAACTCTATTATACCCTATATTCGTCGGAAAAACAACCCAAACTGACATTTTGCTGGCAAATGCGGCTTTGTGAGCACGTTCAACCGGCTCCACAACAGCGCTCTGGGCGCCTACTTCACCCTCACTATCTTCCACAGCTCCTCTTCTTTGACCAACTCTACGGTGAACCGCCGTTCGCCGACCCTAACCGTCGCCGTAGCCTGATCACCTTCCGCCACCGTCTCCACCCGCCCCGGTGCTACGTTGATTTTCTCCGCCCAGGGCGCCAGCTTCTGGGCCTTTTCCTCGATTAGGGTGTTGACAATCAGATTTCTCTGCCCCGGGGGTATGTCGTCCCAGTCGGAGTTCTGCTGGCGGGAGAGGTGCTCGTACGCGTAGGCGGTGGCCGCTTTATCAACCTCGCCGTCTTTGACCAGATTGAAAAACGCTGTTACCGTGGCCTCCGGCGTTGCCTGAGCTACTTGCCCCGCTTGCCGACCGCACCCACCAATGCTCACTGCACCCAGCAACGCCACGCAGAGCAGCATACTCAGGCTGACAAATCTGCACCAATTCTGTGACGGTACGAAAACTGCACGCCCTGTGATCATATTGACGCACTCCCTGACGCAGCGTGGTTCGCCGTAGACTTGCTGCACGGGGGGTTCGCGACACCTGCCGGCAAGTCCTTCGGCGCAGCCAAGAAGGTTTATCAGCCAAACCAGCGAAACTTATCTATGAGCGATCTTAATAGGCTGACACTGTTGAACGCATAAGCCCGGGGGACTGGCCTATCAGGAGGGATAGATAATGAACCGACGCAGGGGATTCACGCTAATTGAACTGCTGGTGGTAATCGCGATAATCGCCATACTGGCGGGAATACTCTTCCCGGTCTTTGCCAAGGCCAAGGCGAAAGCCAACCAGGTGAAGTGTCTGAATAACCTGCGGCAAATCGGTTTTGCTTTGGCACAGTATTTCGAAGATCACCAGGCGGCGCCTTACTGCCCGGCACCGGGCGCAGATGACCTGGCGCACTGGGCGGTGGCTCTGCAGCCATATATTAATAATGAGCAAATATTCCGCTGTAACACCTCGATACCGGCTAAGTACGACCGCGGCTACCTGCCCTACCCCGGCTTCGACATCAGCTACGGTATCAACCAGTACCTCGTCTCCGGCGAGCCACTGGAAAAGAGTCAGTTCGACAATCCTGCCTCGCTGGCTGTGATGGCCGATAGCGCCTCGGTCTGGTCCGGAGAAGGTGTGCTGGAGGACGATACTTACCTCTGGGAGGCATCTCGCAAGCATGCCCCGACCGTATACGGCCTGGGGGCCACCTTCGCTTTTGCCGACTCGCACGCCACGTGGATGCCCGCTCAGATCAACAGCGGCAGCGGCCGGGGGTACAAGGGTGACTACAGCGGCGTCTACCCGGGCGCAGTCCTCAAGTGGGAGACCGACTAGCACCGCCGCCCTGCGACCACGGCAATACCCAACACGGACACGCCGATAATCATTCCCAGGTGAGTATCATGGCCCAAAAGCGAACCGATCCCGCAACCCTGGCGGAATTTGCCACCGACGAAAGTGGGATTCTCCACGCTCAGGACATCGAGGCAATATACTATCCCCAGTCCGAGGCCGAACTGGCCCAACTGCTGGCGCAGACTAGTAAAAACGGTAACCTGGTCACCGTATCAGGAGCCGGAACCGGTCTGAGTGGCGCCCGCGTGCCCATTCACGGTGGGCTGGTCATCGCTACTGAGAACCTGGGCACTCCCCAGGACCACGATCTTACCCACATTGACGCAGAACAGTTCGGCAAGCAGTACACTATCTACCTTGATGCGAACCGCCGGGAGGCCTACGTCCCGGCGGGCGTCTCCACCGAGCTGCTGGATGAGATGCTGCCGGAGGGCCTGCTCTACCCACCTGATCCTACCGAGAAGTCCGGCCTCCTCGGCGCTAACATCGCCTGCAACGCGTCTGGAGCACGCACCTTTCATTACGGCGCCACCCGCAACTGGGTGCTGGGTATGCGGGTGGTGCTGCCCACCGGAGACATCCTGACACTGAACCGCGGCGAGGTAACTGCTGATGACCACCAGCTCCGCTTTGCCAGCGAATCCGGCACTACATATACCGTGCCTGTGCCCACCTACCAGATGCCCCCAATCAAGAACGCTGCCGGCCTCTACGCTCGCCCCGGAATGGACCTCGTGGACCTGTTCATCGGCAGTGAGGGCATATTGGGTGTGATAACTGAGGCGCACCTGAAACTGACCGGGCGGCCGGAGAATATCGTCGGGGAGATTGCTTTTTTCACCAGCGAAGCCGACGCATTGGCCTTCATCGAGGATTTGCGTGCGGCTGCAGCGGCTGGCGCGATGACCGTGCTGTCAATCGAGTACTTCGATGGCAACTCGCTCGACTTCATGGAGCACGAGGTAATCGCGGGCAAAGACTACGCCGCAGCCGTGTATACGGAAGTCAGCGGCATGCTCGACGAACTTGATGCCCTGCTGGTGGCGCTCGAGGCCAATAACTCCGCCGAGGACTGGTTTGCCGAGACGCCCGAAGACAGGCGGGAGCAAAAAGAGTTCCGCCATTCACTGCCCGATGAGGTCCACAGCTACCTGCGCCGTCACGACAGCCAGGCATGGGTCACCGACTTTGTCGTCCCCGCCGATAAGTTTCCCGAGATGCTCCAGGCCTATCACGCCGCGGGCGCCGCGCTTCGGGAGAAGTTCCCCCGGGAGGGCAAGCACTATCTGGTTTTCGGCCACATCGGCGACTACCACTTGCACGTTGAGTTCATAAGCCACAATCCAGACGAATTGAGCTTCGTAAGGCAACTGTACGCCGACCTGGCCAAGCAGGCCATCTCCTTCGGCGGGACGATCTCCGGCGAACACGGCGTGGGCAAGAAGACCATTACCGTTAACGGGCGCACCATGCCCTATCTGGAGCTAATGTACGGCAAAGAGAGCCTCATGCAGATCGCCCGCACCAAACAGGCCCTCGACCCCAACCTCATTCTCAACGTGGGGAACCAAGTGCCGCGGGCGTACCTGGAGGAGCTTTGAGGTCAGCGGCTGCTCGCCGGTGACCTCACTGAAGTAGCGGCAGCTCTCAAGCAGTTCCTCAATGCTTCACCGTGGTGTACCAGGCACTCATTACGCCGATGCCGACCCACCTCCGCCGGCCGTGATGGCGTACCCGCGAACCACTTGCGTCGCCTTCTTTCACGAGTTCAGACTGAACCATGACCGCCTGCGGAACGTCAATATGAGCGAGGGTTTAGGCCCCCGAAGTAAAAGGACTTGACATTAGTGCGCTAAAGATGTATAATTGTGATAGGTAAAAGAGGCGAGCAAGGCGAGCTAGACCCTTGCCCATCCTGACAATGTCGGAAATCGAAGAAAGTGGTGAACTGAAGTGGCAAAAGCAATTGGTATTGACCTGGGTACGACGAATTCGTGTGTAGCGGTGATGGAGGCCGGCGAGCCGAAGGTGATTATCAATCCCGAGGGTGGCCGCGTGACCCCGTCGGTGGTGGCCTTTTCCCAGACCGGCGAGCGTCTGGTCGGCCAGCCGGCTAAGCGGCAGGTGGTGCTCAATCCTGACCGTACTATTGCGTCGGTCAAGCGGGAGATGGGCACGCGCAAAAAGCACACCATTGACGGCAAGGACTACCCGCCTGAGCAGATCTCCGCGATGATTCTTCAGAAAATGAAGAATGATGCGGAAGAATACCTTGGTGAGCAAGTCACCGACGCAGTGATCACGGTTCCCGCGTACTTCAACGACGACCAGCGCACCGCAACCAAGCAGGCGGGCGAGATTGCCGGCTTGAACGTGCTACGAATCATTAACGAGCCGACCGCAGCGGCGCTGGCTTATGGCCGGAGCATGGCCGAGGGCGAAAAGACCATTCTGGTCTACGACCTGGGCGGCGGGACCTTCGATGTGTCGATACTCGACGTTGAGATCGCGGGGGACGACGAGCGCGACGCCTACCACGTGCTGAGCACCTCGGGCGACACGCAACTCGGCGGCGACGACTTCGACGAGTTGTTGGTCAATTACATCGCCGATGAGTTTAAGAAGGACACCGGCATTGATCTGCGCCAGGACCGCCAGGCCCTCCAGCGGCTCAAGGAAGCCGCCGAAAAGGCCAAGTGCGAGCTGTCTACGACGGTGCAGAGCAGTATCAGCCTGCCCTTCATCACCTCGGTTGAGGGTGAAGGGCCTAAGCACCTGGAGATGACGATAACCCGCGCCAAGCTCGAAGAGCTGATCGGCGACTTGGTGCGCAAGACCGAAGTTGCGGTCAAAGATGCAATGGCAGAGGCCAGCGTCAGCAAAGGTGAGCTGGATGAGGTTATTCTGGTGGGCGGCTCAACGCGCATCCCCATGGTCCAGGAGCTGGTGACGGAGCTGACCGGCACGGAGCCGCGCAAGGACATCAATCCGGATGAGGTGGTGGCGTGTGGCGCGGCGATTCAGGCAGCAGTACTCAGCGGCGGAGCGCAGGACATCGTGCTGATGGATGTCACGCCGCTTAGCCTCGGTGTCGAGACGCTGGGCGACGTGATGGACGTGACCATCCCGCGGAATACCAACATCCCCACCCAGGAATCGCGGATATACTCGACGGCCTCGGACATGCAAACGAGCGTGGAGATCAACGTGCTGCAGGGCGAGCGGTCGCGGGCCAGCCAGAACAAGTCGCTGGGCCGGTTCCATCTGACCGGAATCCCGCCCGCGCCGCGCGGCATTCCCCAGATCGAGGTATCCTTCGACATTGACGCTAACGGCATTCTGCACGTGTCCGCGCAGGACAAAGCTACTGGCAAGGAGCAGGACATCACAATCACCGGTTCCGGGCAGCTTGACGATGAACAGATCAATGCCATGATCGAAGAAGCCAAGCGCCATGAGGCGGAGGACAAAGCCTTCCGCGAACTGGCTGAGACCCGCAATCAGGCCGACTCGGTAGCCTACCAGCTCGAGAAAACGCTCAACGACCTGGGCGACAAGGTGCCGGAAAGCGAGGCCCAGGAGATCCGGCAGAAGATCGAAGCCATGCGCGAGGCCGCTACTGGCGACGACGTTGGCGCGATGCGCGCGGCGATAGATGAGGCCAATCAAGCCTTCTCCGCGGTCTCCCAGCGGATGTACGAGCAGGCCGCCGCCGCGACCCCAGAGGCCCAGCAGGCGCAAGAGGCTGAAGGCACTACCGGCGGGCCTACCCCTAGCACTCCCGGTGCCCCTGACGACGACGTCATTGACGCCGAGTTCGAAGCGACCGGCGAAGAGTAGAGTGCAAACCACAGGGGCCGGCGCAGCCGGCCCCTTCGACTCATTCCGGATAGTCGAAACGATAGACAGATCGCCGCACGGAACGGAACAGCGATAAGATGAGACCAAACGCCGATTTCTACGAGGTGCTCGGGGTAGACCGGAACGCCTCGCAAAAGGATATCAAGAAGGCCTACCGGCGTCAGGCCCGCAAGTATCACCCGGACGTTAATCCCGGGGATGCCGCCACGGAGCAGAAGTACAAGGAGATCAGCCAGGCCTACGAGGTGCTCTCCGATAAGGAGAAGCGTCAGCAGTACGATCGGTTCGGCCACGCCTACCAGCAGGCTCGGGCCAGCGGGCAGGCAGGCGCGCAGGACTTTGGCACCTTCGTTTACGAGCACTTCGGCTCGGGCAGCTTCGCCGACATCTTCGGGGACATATTCGGCAACATCGCCACCGGCACGGGACGCCGACGCACCCGCGTCGCACAACAGCCCCAGCGGGGCCAGGACATTCACTATCAACTCCCCGTCAGCTTCGCCGACGCCATCACCGGGGCGCAACGAACCCTGACTCTGACCATCGCCGACCGCTGCCCGGAATGTGATGGCTTGGGCGGGAAGGCAACTACCTGCCCGACATGCGGCGGCAGCGGTGCCAGCCAGCAGAGCGGCGGTATCTTCAGCTTCACCTCCACCTGCCCGCAGTGCCAGGGCACGGGGGAAATCATCACCGAGACCTGCCCCAAGTGTCGGGGCGGCGGCGAGGTTAGCCGCACCCGCAATATTGACGTGAAGATCCCGCCTGGCATCAAGTCGGGTCACAAACTGCGTCTGGCCGGCGAAGGCGGACGCGGGTTCCGCGGCGGTCCCGACGGCGACCTCATCCTGGAAATTGAAGTCCAGGAGGACAGTTTCTTCAAGCGTGACGGCGACGACATCCGCATCAAGGTCCCGATCACGTTCCTCGAGGCTGTGCAGGGAGCCACCATCAATGTGCCCACTGTCAACGGCCGGGTCAATCTTAGGATACCAGCGGGTACGCGCAGCGGGCAGAAATTTCGACTGCGAGGACAGGGCGCGCCGAAGCTGGACGGTAAGGGGCGCGGCGATCAATACGTCGAGGTGTTTATCACCACCCCCAGGAAGCTGACGCACAAGCAACGCGAACTGGTTGACAAACTCAGGGAGACCTGGACGGAGGACCCGCGCGCAGATCTGCCGCAAGGGCTGTAGCACGGCGCGAGGAAGGAGTAGCGAGAAATGGATCAAACACGTGATGAACCCTTGTATCACATAAGCATTGCCGCACGGCTGGTGGCGTGCCATCCCCAGACCCTGCGCACCTACGAGCGAATGGGGCTACTCGAGCCCCACCGCGCGGAAAGCAATGTGCGGCTGTATTCGGACCAGGACATCGAGCGGCTGCGCCAGATCAAGCGGCTGACCCAGGAGATGGGCGTGAATCTGGCCGGGGTCGAAATAATCCTGAACCTGCTCGAACAGATCGAAGACCTCCACGCGGAGGTTGAGCGCCTGCGCCATCATATCGAGCACGGCCCCCGCCGGCTCAAGCCGGCAGCCGAGCCGGAAGTGACGCGCGTAGAGGTGACCGGCGGAGAAACTGAGACAGGATAGGAGCTAGCTAGGCAGGAGCCCAATGACCAACGACCAGCGCCAAGAGTGGGTAATAGTCGCTGAGTTTTCCGCGATGGATACCGGATTCGCGGCAGACATGGCGGTGTCTAAGCTCGAGGGCAGCGGGGTTCCTGCCATGCGCTTTCCCGGCGGGAGCATAACCAGCGTACTGGGCGGAGCCGTGCCTGTGGTCGAACCGATCCGGGTTGTTGTCCCGCCCGAACACGAAGAGCGCGCGCGGGAGATACTGGCCGAGCAGGCAGATGCCACCGAAACATTCGCTGACGAATAGATGACGCACTTGACGGTGGTGATTATATGGACTTTGAACGCTTTACCAATCAGACCAAAGAAGCGATAGCGCACAGTCAGCAGATCCTGCAGCGCTATCAGCATAATCAGCTCGATACCGAGCATATCCTGCTGGCGCTGCTGGAGCAGGAAGGCGGCGTGGTGCCGCGTGTGCTGGAGGCGGCGGGTGTTGATCCCGACGGCCTGGTCAGCGCCCTCGAGCGCGAGCTGGGCACGCGGCCACAGGTGCAAGTCGGCGGCGGCGATACCCAGCAGATCTACATCACGCCCCACGCCAATCGGGTCCTGGACCTGGCCTGGCAGCAGGCGCAGAAGATGGGCGACAGCTTCATCGCCGCCGAGCATATCCTGTTGGCGATCATCGAGGACGGCCAGACCAAAGCCGGGGAGGTCCTGGCGGACCTCGGGCTGACCGTCGAGGAGATCCTACAGGCTCTACAGCAGATTCGGGGCGCACATACCGTCAGTGATGCCTCGGCGGAATCCAAGTACGAAGCGCTGGAGCGGTATTCCCGCGATCTCACCCAAATGGCCCGCGAGGGCAAGCTCGATCCGGTTATCGGTCGGGAGCAGGAGATCCGGCGGGTCATCCAAGTGCTGTCGCGACGCACCAAGAATAACCCCGTGCTCATCGGCGACGCCGGAGTGGGCAAGACCGCGATCGCCGAAGGCCTGGCGCAGGAGATCGTGACCGGTGAGGTGCCGGAGATGCTCCACGACAAGCGCCTGGTGCAGCTTGACCTGGCCGCGATGGTCGCGGGCAGCAAGTACCGCGGGGAGTTCGAGGAGCGCCTCAAGGGCGTCATTGACGAGATTAAGGCGGCCGGGGACGAGATCATTGTATTCATTGACGAGCTGCACACCGTGGTGGGAGCCGGCGCGGCGGAGGGCGCGATGGACGCGTCGAATATGCTCAAGCCGGCGCTGGCTCGCGGCGAACTGCGGGCAATTGGCGCGACCACGCTCGACGAATACCGCGAGCACATCGAGAAGGACCCGGCGCTGGAGCGGCGCTTCCAGCCGGTGTTCGTGGACGAGCCCAGCGTGGACGACACCATCCAGATCCTGCACGGGCTACGGGACCGCTACGAAGAGCACCACGGGGTGAAGATCTCCGACGAGGCGCTCGATGCCGCAGCACAGCTCTCGGAGCGGTACATCTCGGACCGCTTCCTCCCCGACAAGGCGATTGACGTCATTGACGAGGCGGCCAGCAAGCTGCGGATTGACACCTACCACATGCCGCCACGGCCCGACGCGCTGCGCAAGCAGATCGCCGAGCTGGCCGAACAGGGCGAGGAGGCGGTGCGCAGCCAGCGCTACGAGGAGGCCGAGCGGGTCAAGCGGCAGATGGACGAGCTGGAGGCGAAGCTCCCCGCGGCGGAGGAGAAATGGGCTGGCGTCGAGCAGCTTGATGACACCGTGGATGCCGACGACGTGGCCCAGATTATCTCCGACTGGACAGGCATCCCGGTGACGCGAATGTTCGAGGAGGAAGCCCGCAAGCTGCTGGAGATGGAAGACCGTCTCCACCAGCGGGTCAAGGGCCAGGACGAGGCGGTTGTGGCCGTCTCCGAGGCGATTCGTCGGGCCCGGGCAGGCCTGAGTGATGCACGACGACCGATTGGCTCGTTCATTTTTCTGGGACCAACCGGTGTGGGTAAGACCGAGCTGGCCCGCGCGCTGGCGGAGTTCCTCTTCGACGAGGAAGACGCGATGGTGCGCATTGACATGTCCGAGTACATGGAGAAGCACTCCGTCTCGCGGCTAATCGGCGCGCCACCGGGCTATATCGGCTACGAGGAGGGTGGACAGCTTACCGAGGCGGTCCGGCGCCGGCCGTACCGGGTCATACTGCTCGACGAGATCGAAAAGGCGCACCCCGACGTCTTCAACATCCTGCTGCAAATCCTGGAAGATGGCCGGCTGACCGACAACGCCGGGCGCACCGTGGACTTCAGCAACAGCGTCGTCATTATGACCTCGAATATCGGCAGCGAGTATATCACCGCGCCTGACCCGGACATGAGCGAAGAGGAGCGCCAGGAGCAGTACGAGATGATGCAAGAGCGGGTGATGGAATCACTGCGGGCGGCGTTCCGGCCCGAGCTGCTCAACCGCATTGACGAGATCATCGTCTTCCACTCGCTCACCCGCCCGGAGATTCGCCAGATCGTGGACCTGATGATCAGCCGGCTGGCCAAGTCGCTGGAAGACCGGCAGATGCAGATCGAGCTGACCGATGCGGGCCGGGCGCTGCTTGCTGAGAAGGGCTTCGATCCCCAGTATGGCGCGCGCCCCCTACGCCGCACCATTCAGAAGCTGGTGGAGAACCCCATCTCCAGCGGCATCCTGCGCGGCGAGTTCAAAGAAGGCGACACAATTGTGGTGGATGCGGAGGAGGGGGAGGTCAAGCTACGGAAGGGATAGAGGCGATCACGAGCGATACTGAGGGCAATACAATTGAGGAGCAGCCGCGTATCTACGAGATGAGGGAGCTTCCCCCTGCTCTACGGTCCCTTCACGAGAAGGTAAGCCGCTGGCGGCTTGAACCGGCGCTAATCGAACTGTCCAAGCTCGGTTGGACTGGCGACGAGCCGGCGTTAGATGTGCCCACTTTTCGGTTTCAAGAATGGATAGAACACCATCAGCACGACATTGCGTATCTTGCGAAAGTAATTGTGCTCCGATGTCAGCCGCACCGCGGGTCTGACCCGTCGAGGGATGAGATTATTCGCGCGGTGGGCGAAAGCCTAGAAGCTTCTGAGGCGGCATCCTTGGCCGGGTTAGATGAGTCAAAGCAACTGGATGAAGATTCGCTCCGTAGATTCATGAACCGCATGGCCGCGGTTCAATGGCGGCTGCGGTTCAACGAACGCAACGCTATAGTCAGAACCGCGAAGATGTTTTCCGAAATCCCCAAACGACCAGAAGTCCAGCTTGAATTGGACTGGGATACCGAGCTCGAGGCCGTTTGTGGCTTCACGGGTTTGGACGTTTTCGCCATCTTCGCAGGGGTAAACTTTAACTATCGCGGCGGACGCACTATGACACGGGGATATCTGGTATCGGCTTTTGAGCCTACTGCCTACGGCCAAGCGCAGATCGACGACTTTCTTGCGACTTTCGGTACTGACAAGGCCAGCTTTGTGGAGTTGGCAGCAGAGCGCCAACGCGGGTCCCCTGAAGTGGAGTATTCCGCATTCAATCCACTGGACGAGTTCCCCCTCGTGCGGGTCGCTAAGGAT
>JALGTU010000142.1 GCA_029821195.1 Candidatus Zipacnadia bacterium | reverse complement strand
TGCTGGGCCATCTCGGCGACCTGGTCCATGTCAGAGCCGGCCGGCACCTGCAGTCGGTCCCTGACCTTGCCGTTGACCTGGATAACGATCTCGACCTGCTCTTCGGCGGCGATGGACATGTCCGCCTCCGGCCACTGTGAGCCGAATAGGCTCGGCTCGTGGCCCATGCGCTCCCACAGCTCGTCGGCGATATGCGGCGCGAACGGGGAAAGCAGTACCACCAGATGCTCGGCGGCTTCGGAAAAGACCGCGCAATCGGCCGCGTCGTCAGCGGCCATCTGCCCGGCAAAGGCCGTGAGATCATTGGTCAGCTCCATGATGGCGCTGACAGCGGTGTTGAAGTGCATGCGCTCAATGTCGTCAGTGACCTTGGCGATGGTCTGGTGGGTCTTGCGGCGGATGGCCCGCTGGCGCTCGGTCAGATTGGCGGTGATGCTATCGGCCCACGCGCCGTCGTAGCGTTCAATATTGCCGGCCACCACACGCCAGACGCGGCTGAGAAAGCGGTGGATGCCGGCGACGCCGTCGTCGCTCCATTCGGCGTCCTGGTCCGGCGGGCCAACGAATAGCACAAAGGTCCGGGCGGTGTCCGCGCCGTACTTCTCAATGATCTCATCGGCGGGTACCGCGTTGCCCTTCGATTTGCTCATCTTCTCCAGCTTGCCGTCGGGCGTGCGGCTGCAGATCATCCCCTGGGTGAAGAGTTGCGAAAACGGCTCGACAAAGTCCACGTAGCCGAGCTTGTGCAGCACCTTGGTGACGAAGCGGGCGTACAACAGATGGCGCACAGCATGCTCCACACCGCCGATGTAGTGGTCAACCGGCAGCCAGCGGTCCACCTCGGCCTTCACAAACGGTTCCTCATCAGCGTGCGGGTTGACGTAGCGGAGATAGTACCACGAGGAGCAGACATACGTGGTCATGGTGTCGGTCTCGCGCCTGGCCGGCTGGCCGCATTTTGGGCAGGTCGTGTTGACGAAGCCCTCATGCAGGGCCAGCGGTGACTCGCCCGTGGGCTTGAATTCGGCATCGGTGGGCAGCAGCACCGGCAGGTCCTCATAAGGCACCGGCACCGGGCCGCACTTTTCGCAGTGGATAATCGGGATCGGCGCGCCCCAGTAGCGCTGCCGCGAGATCAGCCAGTCAAGCAACCGGTAGTGGATGTCACGGTGCCCGACGCCCTCGGCCTCCATGCGGTCGGCGATCATCTCGGCGGCCTGGGTGCAGGGGATGCCATCGAACTCCTGCGAGTTGACCTGCACGCCGACGGCTTCGAAGGATTGCTCCATCGTCTCACCATCGAAGCTCTCGCCCTCGGGCTGGATGACCACCCGGACCGGCAGGTCGTACTTGCGGGCGAATTCGAAGTCGCGCTGGTCGTGAGCGGGCACGGCCATGATCGCGCCGGTGCCGTAGCCCATCATCACGTAGTTGGCCACCCAGATGGGGACGCGCTCGCCGGTCAGGGGATGGACTGCGTAGGCGCCGGTGAAGATGCCGCGCTTTTCGGTGTCCACAGCGGCGCGCTCGATCTCGTCCTCGCGCATCGCCTGCTTGACGAACTCGCGCACCGGCTGCTCATACGCGGTGCCCTCGGTCAGCTCCGCCACCAGCGGGTGCTCCGGAGCCAGTACCATGAAGGTGACCCCATAGACGGTGTCAATGCGGGTGGTGAAGACCTCCATCTGCTCGTCGAAGCCGTCTATATCGAGGGTGAAGCTGACGCCCTCGGAACGGCCGATCCAGTTGGCCTGCTGGATGCGAACCGACTCGGGCCACTTGTCGAGTTGAGCCAGGTCGTCGAGCAGCTCGTCCGCGAAATCGGTTATCTTGAAGAACCACTGTCCCGGCACCGCCCGCGGCTCGACCTGTGTCCCACAGCGCTCGCAGGTGTCGCCATCCAGCTCCTCGTTGGCCAGCACCGTCGCGCACGAGGGGCACCAGTTGACCGTGGCCTCGCCCATGTACGCCAGCCCGTTGTGATACATCTGCAAAAAGAGCCACTGGGTCCACTTGTAATAATCGGGCTGCGAGGCGTTGATCTCGCGGCTCCAGTCGTAGGTGATGCCGAGATCGTCGAACTGCTCCTTCATCTGCTCAACGCAGCGCTGGGTCCAGTCGTTGGGGTGGACCTGGTTCTCAATGGCGGCGTTTTCGGCGGGCAGTCCGAAGGCGTCCCAGCCCATCGGCTGCAGGACATTGTAGCCCCGCATTGACTTGTGCCGTGCGATGACATCGGCGATGATGTAGTTGCGCACATGGCCCATGTGCAGCTTGCCGGACGGGTACGGGAACATCACCAGGAGGTAGAATTTCTCGCCCGGGGCGTCGTTGTCGGTCTCGAAAAGCGCATTGTCGGCCCAGTGGGCCTGCCATTTGCGCTCGATGGTCGGAAAGTCGTAAGGTTCGGGCACTTTCAAAACTCCTCGGTAGCCTTGTCGCGTAGGTCGGGCCTGTCCGCCATAGCTTTAGCGAAGGCGGGCTTCCACTGTACTTATGCAGATTTCTAATCACAAAAGGGATATAGAGCTTTGCAAGGGCCTCCCATTGCACATTGCCCTGCTGTTGGAAGGGCCGCGTCGAGCAGCGCACGGTTGTTCCGTGCGCTGGGAGGCCGGCCCACGCAGAACGCTGTCCTGGCCAATTCTGCGCACTCAAACGGCCAACGACAACGGCTGGGCCAGCCTTGTGAGCTTTGCTGTGCAAAGCTCACTGCGACAGGCCCTTCCATTACGACTAACGACGCCACACCGCCAGCATATAGCTTGAGTTGCCCAAAATCTGCATAACCACAGTTCCAGCCCGACGCCGTTTGTGTGTGGAGACAGTCAATCTTGCGTCGAAAGGGGTGCATGTGTCAATAGTCTGGCGTCTGCGCTTACTCTTCCGGCGTTGCCGGCTCCTCCATGCCCGTGATCTTCGCCGTCCACATCAGCGCGTTGCGCACCATCCGCCGCGTCTCTGCCGAACCCTCGGGGTGTCCGCTGAAAACAACCACCCGCCCCTCCCCGTACTGCTTCGCGATCACGTTCACAAACGTCGGCAGCGGCTCGTTACCCACATCAAAGATGACCACGGGGATCTCCTCTGAACCCTCCTTGATGACGAACAGCGGCCCACTCGCGTGCGGGAACAGGATCTTGCGGGGGATGTCGAAACCCTCGGTAACCGGGTGCTCCTTCAGCTTCGCCCAGACCCGTCCGCGGACCCCGAAGTTGTAGCGTTCCGCGTCAATCAGCCCGTATCGGCCTGCACTGACAGCGCCGCCGCAGATTCCCACATAGCCGCCGCCCTCCTGCACGTACTTGCGCAGCGCCTCCGCGTTGGCGTCGTCGAGGCGCAGGCCGCCGCCACCGCCGACAAACAGCGCATCATACTGGCTGAGGTCGGTAGTGGCCAGCTCGGTCTCATGGACCTTATCGGGCAGCGGGATGCGTAGCGTGTCGAACACGCTTTCGGGCCAGTTCAACAGCGACTGGAAGCGGCCGTGCAACATTGCGATCTTCCTGTGGTTGAACAGCAGGTCCGTCTTCTCTGCCTCTCTGGCCTGGTCCTGCGCGATCCGCTCCCTGACCGCCGCGACCTTGTCCTCCAGCGGCTTGTCGCCGTTCTCATACAGCGTTTTCACCTGTGCCCGCGTCAGGGCCCGGTCATAGACCACCACCTCGTCAATGAGCGCCTTGGCGAAGAGCCCCTCCTCCGGGGACTTGCAGCCTATTCTCAGGAAGTCGAGCATCTCAATTTCCTGGTAGCCGCGCGGGTAGCCCGACTCAACGCCGTTATAGTACAGCTTCAGGCCCGAGATCTCCGGGTCCGCAATGTCCCAGGTGACGACGATCTGTCGCCAGGCATCCTGCGCCCAGCCCCAGCCGTAGCGCCGGTGTTTCTTACCACCCCCCCACATTATCACCTGCGCCGAACACTCCACCTGGTAGAACTTGAGTTCAATGCCGCCGGACTCATCGTCCTTGAGGAACTGGAGGTAGTAGTGGTCCTCCAGTTCCTTGTGACCGTGCGCCGCCTTGATCCAGAGCTCCATGGTGCCTGATTTGAAGTTGAAGGGCGGGAGGCCGCGATATTCCACGCAGCCGCTCTCGAGGAAGTCGGCGGCCTTGCCGAATTTCCCCTCGACGTACTTGACGGAATCGGCCCCGGTCACGGTGACCTCTGCGCCCTCTGCCACCGCCTCGGCAGTGTCGTTGAAACCGATGTAGAGAAGAGGCGAGAACTCGGGCTGCTCCGCCGCACTCAGGGCGGCCACGCTGACGAGCATGATGGCCGATATGACCACAGCCTGGCAGATAGTTCGCATAGGGAGACCTCCTCTGGACTGATCCGCATTATTCGGAAAGATCGGTTCGCCAATGATTCGGGCCAAGTCTATCACTTCAGGTACTGGGTGAGCAATGCGCCAACGGCGATGAGGGCGCCGATGAAAAGGATGGGGATGAGAAAGTATAGCTTGTCCTCGGCGGAAAAGGAGAAGCGGCCGAGATTCGCCAGCAGGAAGCCGATCGCCGGCGGGGCTGCCCGGCGCTTGGTCGGCCAGCCCCATCCCAGCGCGGGTAGCGCATCCCTCTTGTCTGCTTCGGCTGTACGCCGCACTGGCGGGCGTTTGGCGAGGCTCACCCCGGGCATCGGCCACGTACGGCTGCGAGCTACCTCACCACACCTCCGTGGTTGCGGAGCAGTTCCGCTAGCTGGGTGTGGTGATGCACGCCTGCCAGGCGAAGTGGGGTGCTGCCACCCGCTTCTTCTGCATTGATGGCCGCGCCGTGCTTCAACAGGAGGCTTGCCACCTCGGTGTGGCCGTTTTCAGCCGCCCGATGCAGTGGCGTTGTCGCCAGAGACGTCGTTCCATTAACTTCAGCGCCGTTTTCGAATAGGACCATTGCTGCGGCCACATGACCATCACTAGCCGCCAAGTGCAACGGGGTTTCCCCGAGATGGTCTGGCGAATTGACAAGAGCGTTGTGCCGTAGCAGAAGCTGCATCACTTCAGGATGACCTCCGACAGACGCCCAGTGCAGGGGGGTACGTCTCTTGGCATCGGACGCGTCAACGTCTGCTTGGTGCTCCAACAGGAGCCTTGCGACCTGGGTACGGCCGTTCTTGGCTGCCCAGTGAAGCGGTTTGCTCCCGCCAGGACAATCAGCGTTCACGTCGCCATTACTAGTGAGGTATTCTTGTACGTCCGCGAGTTGTCCGAGCCCTGCGGCGATTTCTACACTGTGTTTCGCACCTCTTTCGAGCAGAAACGTGGCAACTTCAACCTGACCGTTGAAGAGCGCACAGTGCAGTGGCGTGTACTCATCGTGGTCTTCGGCGTCAATGTGGCCCCCCCTGGCCAGCAGTAGCGCTACAACTTCCGTGCGGCCGTTGGCAGCCGCCATGTGTAGCGCAGTACGGCCGGTGCCTGACCATGGCATAGGGATATAGTGAAAAGTGTCTTTCGTGTTCGGATCGACGCCGTGAGCCAACAATCTGTCTACCTCCGCGAGATCACCCGCTGCAGATGCTTTCACCATACCGGGATCCTGAAGCGGCACGATTCCGAGGAGCACTACGATCCCTTCGGCAAGCGTCAGGAATGCGGGGAATATGACGAGTACTAGTATTAGCAGCACAAGGCCTCCACCCCACGCTGGTGCCGACCCACCCATGGTGATGGCGTGATCCTCCCACGCCCAATTTGCGTACATAATCGCAAGGACGCCAGTTGCGATTATGGACACCGAAAACAGTAACAGCTGAAGGCTGACGGTCAGCCTGGTTGGGCCGTATGCTTGGTTCAGCAAGTTCATGAGGACTCCCGCTGCTGCACATCCTACACAGACCTTGATGAGTTTGACCCAAAAGCGACTTTCTGACTCCTGGTGCTGTGGCTTGTTGTAGGCCCGTAGTATGGGGTACGCGTCTAAGTCGCGGACAAGAAGCTTATAACACTGGGGGCACACCATCAAGGCGCCCCTGTCGGCAGGCATCGAGGCCCCGCAATGAGGACAGTGCTCTAACTCTTGATGCATGAATAACCTCACCTCGCTTAGCCGCTATTTCGACGTGCGTTATGGCTCTTTAGGTCAGGCCGAGCCACACACTCATGAATGGTCAGGACCGAGTCTATCACTTCAGGTACTGGGTGAGCAATGCGCCAACGGCAATGAGGGCGCCGATGAAGATTACCGCGATCAGCAGGTAGAGCTTTTCCTGCTGTGTGAGGGTGAACTTGCCCGTGTTGGCGATGAGAAAACCTATCGCAACGAATGGCAGCAGCGGGATGCCCGGCAGGAAGGGAAATGCCAGGGATCCAAGCATAGCAACCGCGACCAATGCAAAGATATACCAAAACGTCCGGTCAAAGCGCAAGCCGTAGCGCCAGGTGGCT
>JALGTU010000141.1 GCA_029821195.1 Candidatus Zipacnadia bacterium | reverse complement strand
CAGTTCGTCATACAGCCAGTCGTAGGCTAGAGCCAGGGTCATACCGATCTCGCCGAAGGACAGATCGTAGTAAGAATCCGTGGGGTGGTCCTCCGGGCCGCGCCAGTCGATCCACGACCAGTAGTCCCAACTGGCCGGCAGCTTCAGATATTCCCAGACCAGCTCGCGGTAGCGAGAATCCCCTGTGCGGCGGTATTCCACCAACATCGTCACGATGCGCTGCTGGAGCTGGCGCATACGGATCAGGTGCCAGTTATGCGCGGTTAGATCGGGCTCGGGCAGGGCCACCTCCGCGGCGGCGGTCGCGACTTCGCTGTGGTAAAGCTCGCGGACACAGCTCGCCACCGGATTCGCTGAATCGAACCGGATATCAATGGCAGCGAAGTCCTTGGGATTGGCGAACAGGCGAGGATGCGGAGTCAGTTTGGGCATGCTGGTGGCTCCTTTGTGGGGACGGGCAGGCGGCTGTGGGCTAGCTCAATTCCATTGCGAAGTGGTCATAGCCACTCAGGTCAAACCAGTCACTGGGATGCGCCCAGGGCACGCCTGCGTCGCTGTAGAGCTTGCCCTCGCGCCGGCACCGGTGGATGACATCGTCAATGCCATTGATGGCCGTGAACATACTATCGCCGCGTGGCTCCCGCGTAATGTACTCATCAGGAACCCTGTGGATCGTCCCACACGACTCGTAGCCACCGTTGAGGGCCAGCGTCTGTACGCGGGTCATTTCCACCGGGCAGTTAAGCTCCTCGTCCAGGCCGCGCAAGTAGCGCACCGCATTGCGGAAGACCTCGTCGTGAGGCCGCTCGCCGTCATCGCCGATATACTCGTGGCTGCGGTTATGATACCAAAACAGGCAGCCACTGTAGTAGGACCAGAAGGCCTCGCCTTTCGTGCCGTATATGTGCGTCACTGGCCCGTAGCCTTTCCAGCCGGCCACCGTGGTCAAGAAGACGATTCGCGTGCCACCCTCGGTTTCTATCTCCAGGCCGGCGGTGTCCTCGCCTTCGATGGGATGGGCCTTGTATATTTCGCCCCGTACCCGCGCCGGCTGGTCGGCCCGGCCCCACTCGGGCGAGGCCCAGTACAGCGCATTGAACAGATAATGGGCCACCGGATTATTGGTCGGCCCGTCCAGGACGTACTTGTCGCCGATCTTGAAGCGGCCTGCCCACCTATTTCGTGCGTAGTAGGCGTCATCCCGTGACCCTATCTGGGCCACGCGTATATCCAGTATCTCGCCTAACTTGCCGTCGCAGACGCGCCGTTTTAGCTCGCGGACCGTGTACTTGGACTGATTTTGATAGCCGATGACACAGAAGTGCCCGGTCCTGCGCTCGGTTTCGATAATTGCATCTACATCCTGGACGGTAGCTGCCGTCGGCTTTTCCAGGACGACATCGTAGCCGGCCTCCATCGCCGCAATCGCCATCTCGGCATGGTCGAGGATACCCACCGGCAGGGCTACTATCTCGGTATTGCCCTGCTCGGCTGCGAGCATCTCGTCATAGGCGTTGTAGATCTTTATGCCGCGCTCATTGTAGTCGGCTACGGCCTCGGGATACTTGTCGGGGCTACGGATTACCACCCCCGAATACTCGGTAAATCCTTCTTCGCAGAGGGTGTTGATGCTCTGGCTGTAGCTGGTGGCGTAGTGGCTTACGCCCACCAGGACGATTTTGGCAGGCTCAAGGTCTGCTACCTGGGTCACACAGATTCCTCCTTACAGGTTCTGCTCACAACTGGAGTATGCTCAACCCACCGTCCACATGAAGGACCTGGCCGGTAGAGAAGTCCATCTCTCCCCGACTGATGGCTACCACGACCTTGGCAACGTCCTCCGGCGTGCCCAATCGGTCTTGCGGCACCAGGCCGTCGGCGATCCGCTGGATGTACTTGTCCCGCACCGGTGCGATCATGGGCGTATCAATGATGCCAGGCGCAATCTCAAACACCGGGATGCCCTCGGGAGCCAGGCGCACCGCAAAGCATTGCGCGGTCATGTGCAGGGCGGCCTTGGATATGCAGTAGGGCGCCCGGCCGGGGCTGACTGACCACGCAGAAATCGAGGTCACGAAAACGATCCGGGGCGTGGGCACCACCCCGCGCTCGCGCAGGTCAATCATAGCATTGGCAGCAGCCAGGGCCAGGAAATACGGACCCTTGACGTTCACGCCGATAACCCGATCGAAGTCGGCCTCATCATCACTGGCCAGCATATCCCCCCGCGACTTGACCGAGATGCCGGCGTTGCTGACCAGCAGATCCAGCCGGCCAAAACGGTCCAGCGTCTTCTGTAAGAGCCGCTGTCGGTCCTCGGGCGAGGAGACATCCGCTTCCACTAATAGGGTCGCAGCCCCGGCGGCTTCCACCTCCGTGCGTGTTTGCTCGGCTGGCTCAAGGGGTGGCACGTAGTTGATGATGACATCGTGCCCCGCCTGCGCCAGGCCCACCGCGATTCCTCGGCCGATGCCGCTTGAGGCACCTGTTACCAGCGCAACTGGTCTCATCCCGACTAACCTCCTGGTCTGGACTTTGCCCGGTATTATACCACTGCGGGTGCATAATTCAAGGTCGGCGGGAGAGTGCTCAGAGCCGCCGTTCGATGGTCAGCCCGGCCCGAGGATGTAGCTGGGCGGGATATCGAGGCTGAAGCTACACCGGGGCCGCCTATGCTGGCTTTGGCCAGCCACTGCAAGTGGGCCTCAAGTAGGAGTGCCGCCGCCCGGCCGTCAAGCAAGCACCACACGAGGCCTCGAGCGTGACGCCGAACGCCTGGCGACGATTTGCTCTGCCTGGCGGCAACTACTGCTCGTAGGCCACCCCCAGCAGGCCCAGTGCGTGGTCGAGGTAGCTTTCGCATTCATCGAACTTCTCGGCGGATAGCGCCGCCCGTGCAGCCTTCAGCAGTTCGCCAATCGGCGCCGCCGCCTCCGGGTCGGCGGCCATCATCCTCACATAGGGCTCCTGGGCCAGGGCAAATTTCGCCTTAATGCGCTGCTTCTGCGGCACCTTGGCGTAGGCCGGATCGCCTTCGTGACCCGTGGGGATTCCTGTAGTGTCGGTCGTCACGGCAGGCGCCGTTTCGCTTGGTTCGATCGGGGGCGGTACTGGTGTGGGCGCCGGCGGGCCGACCGTCTCGCGGTCGGTAATGACCGGTGATACGGGCTTGACCCGCTCCGGGACGACGATCTCTTCTCCGCCCATAAACGGCTGGAGGTGCTTCAGCAAGTTACGGGCAATCTCGGCGCGCCTGGCCAGGTAGTCTTCCTCGGAGAGACCGCGGGCCACGTTGAACGCGTCAATGGTCAGCAGCAGCGCGGCGCTGTGCGACATCGTGCTCTCGGGTTTGACGTCCGGGGCGGGATCGCTTCGCCCTGCAGCAGCCGGCGGTGTGGACACCGGCGGCAGCTCCGCGCCTGCCGGCATCCTTGACTTAGGCGTGCTCAGCGGCAGGCGGGCTTTGATATTGCTTGCCCAGATTTGGGCCAGCGCCTTCGCTGCTATATTGTTGGCCTCGGCCTCTTCGGGGTAGACGGAGATGATCCTCACGTCTCCGCAGTATACTGACCACTTTCCGTCCTTCTGGGCAACTCTCACCTGCGGGTTCTGCGTGTCCTGAGTTGAGATGACCTCGGCGATAGCCTGGTCAATCGCGCCGGAACGCTCGGCCAGGGAGCCGTATGACCCCGCCGTGCGGATCCTGGCCACTACACCGTTGGCGATGTAGATGGTATCGCTCTGCTGCGCGGCCAGGGGGGCAAGCAGCCCACACACAAACAAAACTGTTGCGCCGACACAAATAATTGTCCGAACTCTTAGCATTTGTACCGTCCTCCCAGATTTGGATCCCGACGCGCTGGTGCGCCGGCTCGCTTCGCTGCTATTGACTCTCCGGCTCGGGCCCAGGTTCCAGTTCGCCCGCCCGCGAGAGCTGCGCCGCCCGATGCAAACGGCCTATCACGTCGTTCTGGTCGAGCAGCTCCATCAGATGGAACAAACTAGGGCCGATGGTCGTGCCGGTTACGGCTGCTCGGCACGGATGAATTACCTTCGCCGCCGATAGTCCCAGTTCCTCCGCCAGACCCCGCACGGCAGCTTCAATACTTTGATGCTCCCAGGCCTCCAAAAGTTGCAGGCGCTCAGCCAGCAACTCCAGTCTCTCCGGGACCTCTTCCCGGCTTAGCCACTTCTTCCGGGCCCGATTCTCGTATTCGTAGTCGTCGGTGAAGAAGTACCGGCCCCAGCTCACGAAGGTGTTCAGTAACCGCGCCCGCTCCTTCATCAGGCTGACCACGCCCACCAGCCATTCGCGCCGCTCAGCGGAAGGATTCTCCTCCATTAGCCCCTCGTGCTGCAAGAGTGGCAAGAGCCGCCCAGCCAGGTCCTCGCCATCCATCAGCTTCATATACTCCCCGTTCATCCACTCGGCCTTCTGGACGTCGAAAACCGACGGGGAGCTGTCGCAGGCCTCCAGGCTGAATGCCTCCATGATCTGCGCGCGGCTCATTACTTCGCGCTCGTCGCCCGGCGACCAGCCCAGCAGCACCAGGAAATTGAACATCGCCTCGGGCAGAAAGCCCTGCTGCTCGTAGTCGGTGACCGCCACCGCGCCGTGGCGCTTGCTCAGCTTGGTGCGGTCCTCGCCCAGAATCAGCGGCAGGTGCGCGTATGCGGGCGGCTCGATGCCCAGTGCTTCCTGGAGCTGCAGGTGAATCTGCGTGTTGGGCAGGTGCTCGACCGCGCGGATGACGTGCGTTATCTGCATAAGCTGATCATCAACTACAACCGCGAAGTGATAGGTGGGGAAGCCGGAGGTCTTGACGATAACCGGGTCACCGATCAGCGAGTTCTCATAGGTAACCTCGCCCTGGATGATATCCTTTACCACCGTCGTGCCCGTCTCCTTGACCCGGAAGCGGATACAGCTTTCCAGCCCCTGCTCGCGGAGCTTCCGCTTCTGCTCCTCGGTCAAATCGCGGCAGCGGCCGTCGTAGCGCGGCGGAATCCCCCGCGCCCGCATCACCTGCCGGCGCTCCTCCAGCTCCTCGGGGGTGCAGAAGCACTCGTATGCCCGTCCCGCTTCGATCAACTGGTCCAGGTATTCCTGGTAGATGCCGAGCCGCTCGGACTGCACGTACGGGCCGTATTCCCCGCCGACGTCGGGGCCCTCGTCCCAGTCCAAGCCGATCCACTTCAGGCCCTGGTAGATGACGTCGAGCGCCTCGGGCGTCGAGCGCACTTCGTCGGTATCTTCGATGCGCAGGATCATCGCCCCGCCCATCTTGCGGGCAAACAGCCAGTTAAACAGCGCCGTGTGCAGGTTACCGATGTGCATATAGCCCGTCGGCGCCGGCGCGAACCTTACGCGAACATTGTCTGACATATCATCACCAGTGTTTCTGGTAGCAACTCCACTCAATTACCGTGGCATCTAGATCGTGCACCTGGGCCTTTGTGACCGTCGCAGAGGCAAATTCGCCGGGTGCGGGCTTCGGACCTTCGCCGGTGACGCGCATAATCACCTCGCCGTCTATCTCCGGCGCGTCGCGGTAAGAGCGGCCAATCCATACATCCTCTTCGGCCTGCCGCTCGACGAGTACCTGCAGCCTCTTCCCGACAAGCCGCTCGTTGTTTTCCAGCGATATCTGCTCCTGGAGTGCTACCAGCGCTTCCTGGCGCTCGCGGGCGACTGCGGGCGGGACCTGGTCGGTCATCTGTGCTGCGCGCGTCTCCGGCTCCGGCCAGTACGGGAAGACGCCGAGCCGGTCGAACCGTGCTTTCCGCACGAAATCAAGCAGCAGCTCGAAATCCTCCTCGGTCTCGCCCGGTAGCCCCACGATCAGGCTGGTACGGAACGCGGCGTCCGGGATTATCTGTCGGATGTGGGCGAGTTTTTCCAGGTAGACCTCGCCATCTCCCGCGCGGCCCATACGCTGCAGCACATCCCGCGAGGCGTGCTGGAAGGGAATGTCAAAGTACGGCACAATGGTGTCCGATTGTACTATTATATTAGTACACTCCTGCGTCACACGGCTCGGATACATATACATCACGCGAATCCAGCCGTCGTACTCGCACTCGCTCAAATCTTCTAGCAGCGTTGCCAGCGAGGTGGGCGGGTCCAGGTCAGCACCGTAATTCGTCGTATCCTGCGCGACCAGGATTATCTCGCGCACTCCGTCCGCAACAAGCGCGCTGAACTCGCTGCTAATGTCCGTTACGGACCGGCTGCGGTAGCGCCCGCGCAGCGACGGCACGGTGCAGAAGGCGCAGCGATTATCGCAGCCCTCAGCGATCTTCAGGTATGCCGACCACTGCGGGGAAGCGCGCCAGCGCGGCGTCTGAGCGTCGTACAGGTACTCCAGCGGCGCTTTGATGACATCCCGCTGCCCGCTCAGCGCCAGTTGCACGGCCTGGACA
>JALGTU010000140.1 GCA_029821195.1 Candidatus Zipacnadia bacterium | reverse complement strand
AATGGTCGCCGGCGTTGCATCGGGAATAATGTCGAAGTAGAAATGCTCAGGAGTAGTGCGGGTGCGGAAGTGCTCGTCCAGCGCCGCCAGCGCCCCGGCCAGGTCGCCCTGCGCCCAGGCTGTCTTCACCTGGCCAAGCTCCGGCCGGCTCAGATCTAGCTCTGCCAGGAATTCTTCATTGGTCATTCGTGGGCCCTCGGGCCGCCTGACCACCTGCATCCGCATCTCGCCCACCGCCATGCCGGCACTGTCAGGCTGCAGGCAAATCCTAGCCGCATTGGCAAAGTCGTTGCTCATACCACAAGGGATCCAGTTCGCCAGGGGCATGGCCACGCGCCGCCAACCCGGCTCGTAGGCGCAGGACATACTGTGCAGGACGTCTTTCTCCTCCAGCCCAGGCGATATGACGTCAGTCTCCAGGGTGATCCACACACACATCGCTTTGGGGAAGTAGATCTCGAGCACAAGCTGATTGTACTCGCCCTGCGCCATCTGGGTTTGGGGAAAGGGGATGCGTAACTCGCCGGTCTCGGGCAAGAACACTCCGCTCTTCCCCTCTATGTCCACCGCCTGTGCCTCCGCATAGCCCGCATCCCGCCAACCGTCCGCCGCTATGACCAGCTCGTCAGTCAGAATCTCATCCTGCTTCATAAGCTGCTGCCTCCTGGCTCATCGGCCATGAATGGTCCCCGGCACTGCTCCGATTCCCGCTGCTATTCGCCCCCGATACTCCTACACCTCCCTCCATTGGAGCTTTCTGTAGGACTATCCGCCTGCACACAAGAAAGGAGAACTGCGAGCGTCGCGGAGGTAATCAGCAACTTCTCAGGGGCGGGATCGTGTCGGGCGGTGCCCGTGCGGGTGCGGCTCGAGCACGCAGTCGAGTAGCAACTGCGTATAGGGATGCTGCGGGTCGCCTAGCACCTGCTCGGTGGGACCCAGCTCCACGATCTGTCCCTGGTGCATCACCGCGACCCGGTGGCTGATATGGCGCACCGTGCTGATGTCATGCGTTATGAACAGGTAGCTCAGCCCGTCTTCTTCCTGCAGGCGCGTAAGCAGGTTGATGATGCGTGCCTGCGTCGAGCAGTCGAGTGCCGAAAGCGGCTCGTCAGCCACGATGAAGCGCGGCGCGCAGGCCAGCGCGCGCGCAATGCCCACGCGCTGCTGCTGGCCACCGCTAAGCTGAGCGGGGTAACGATCAGCACACTGGGCGCTCAACGCCACCCGCGCCAGGAGTCGCTGCACCCGCTGCTCTCGTTCACGCCGCCGGCTCAGGCGGTGGATAATCAGCGGCTCGCCGATGATCTCGCGCACAGTCATTCGGGGGTTCAGCGCGGCAGCCGGGTCCTGGAAGACTATCTGCATCTTCTGGCGCAGGTATTGCAGCTGGTGCCGCGTGACCTGACTCAAGTCCTGCCCTTCAAAGTATACTCGGCCCGCGGTCGGCTCGATGAGCCGCAGAATCAGCCGCGCCAGCGTGCTCTTGCCGCAGCCGCTCTCCCCTACCAGTCCTAGCGTCTCGCCCGGGGCGATGCTCAGGTCAACCCCGCGGACCGCCGCCCACGCGTCACTATGCCGCACGAACCAGCTCGCCGTCGGGAACTGCTTGGTCAGGCCCACAGTCTGGACCACTGGCTGCCCGTTCATCGCCGCACACCTGCCGTCAACAGCTCCTGCGTATACGAGTGCTGGGGGGCGCTGAACAGTGTTTCCGTCGCCGCACTCTCGACTACCTTTCCCGCATACATCACCGCAACCCTGTCACACAGCGCTGCCGCTACCGTCAGGTCGTGGGTCACCAGCAGTACAGTCATGTCAAGGTCACGCTTGAGCTGGCTGATAAGCTCCAGTATCTGGATCTGCACAGGGGCGTCCAGCGCCGCCGTCGGCTCGTCAGCAATCAGCAGCGTCGGCTGACAGGCAATGGCTATCGCGATCATCACCCGCTGCCGCATTCCGCCGCTGAACTGGTGCGGGTACTCGCGCAGCCGCCGGCGCGGCTCGTGGATGCCCACTGCCGCGAGTAGCTCTCCGGCGCGTGCCCACGCCGCCCGGCGACTGAGCTTCAGGTGAGCGCGCAAGCCCTCGGCAATTTGCTCACCGACGGTCAACACCGGATTGAGCGCACTGGCGGGATCCTGGAAGACAGCAGCGATCTCGCTGCCGCGCAGCTGCCGCATCTCGCGCGCGCTCAACTCGAGCAGATTGCGCCCGTCGAACTCGATCCTCCCGCCCACAATATTCCCGCCAGGCCCCAGCAGCCGCAGGATGCTCAGCACAGTCGTCGTCTTCCCGCAGCCCGACTCGCCGATAAGCCCCACCGTCTCGCCCAGGTTCACCCGCAGGCTAAGGCCGTCTACGGCCCGCACCGTCCCGTGCTCGGTGGCATACTGCGTGGTCAAGTTCTCGATGGTCAGCAGCGCGGCAGCCATTGGCGTTACTCCCGTCCCGACTGAGACGGTAGGACAGGCGTCCCGCCTGTCCACTTGGGCGAGGGGCGTCCCGCCCGTCGTACCGGAACCGGCAGATAATGCGGGTCGAGGGCGTCCTGGAGCCCGTCGCCCAGCAGGTTGAAGCTTAGCACCGTGATCATAATTGTCAGACCCGGGAAGACCATCAGCAGCGGGGCCACCCGCATAAAGTCCCGGGCCTGGTTAAGCATCGCACCCCACTCGGGTGTCGGCGGCTGCGCGCCCAGCCCGAGGAAGCTCATCGCTGCTGCCGCCAGGATAATGTGCCCCACCCCCAGCGTGGCCATCACCAGTACCGGTCCCAGACACTGGGGCAGGATGTGCCGGAACATTATCCGCCGATGCCCCGCTCCCGCCGCGCGCGCCGCCTCGATGAACGGGCGCTCCTTGACCGCCAGCACCGAGGCCCGTACCAGGCGCGCGTAGCCGGTCCAATGCACCAGCGCCAGCCCCAATATCACGTTGAACAGGCTGGGGCCCAGTATCCCCACGATGACCAGTGCAAAGATGATTCCCGGGAACGAGAGCAGCACGTCCACGCCGCGCATCAGCGCTTCGTCCACCACGCCGCCGAAGTAGCCCGAGATCAACCCGACCAGGATGCCGATGAGCACCGCGAATGAGACAACCACTACGGCTACGCCCAGCGAGGTCCGTGTCCCGTACAAGAGCCGGCTGAGCACACACCGCCCGAGTTGGTCGGTGCCCAGGGGGAACTGCGCCTGGGGGCTGGCCAGTCGCAATTCGGGGTGCTGCTGCAGCGGCTCGTTCGGCGCCAGCCACGGCCCAAACATGGCGATTATCACCAGCAGTACGATGATCGCTGCGCCGAGCATGGCCATGCGATCGTGGCTGAGCCGATGCAGAATCCGCGCCAGGGGAGCCGTATCGCCAATTATCCGGGTAATCGCATCGTGCATAATCAGGTTAGGAGAGTTACTGTTATTCCCGTACAGTCGTTCAAATGACGGAATTGAGCGGCCAATCCACCAAACCGCAGTGCATTGATACCTGTATTGCTCATGCAACTCTTAAAGTTTTTGCCGGAGGGGTCCGGGCGAACCGGCTTTTTCCAAAAAGCGGGTTCCCCGGAAAAGCCGTTCCATTTATCCTCTTTGCCCATATCTTATGCGCGGGTCGAGCGACGCGTACGAGATATCCACCAGAAAGTTCACCAGGACGATGAGCAGCGCAATGACGAGGATGCAGCCCTGGAGTATTGCGTAGTCCCGCGCGAAGATGGCCTTGACCAGCAGCCGGCCCAGCCCCGGCCATCCAAAGATGCTCTCGACAACTACCGCGCCCTCCAGCAGCCGTCCGAACTGCAGGCCACTGACGGTCACCACCGGAATCAGCGCGTTGCGCAGGGCGTGCTTCAGGATGACCGCCTGCTCGGTGAGACCCTTGGCACGGGCGGTGCGCACGTAGTCTTCGCAGAGGACATCGAGCATACTCGATCGGGTAATCCGGGTGGTCAGCGCGGCCATAGCCGTGCCCAGCGTGACCACAGGCAGTACCAGGTGCGCCAGGGTGCCGTAGCCAAAAGAGGGTAGCCAGCCCAAGACCAGCGCAAAGAGCAGCAGGAGCAGCAACGCCAGCCAGAAGTTGGGCACCGATACGCCCAGCATTGCCGTAGTGCGCCCCAGGGCGTCCAGCCAGGTGCCGCGTCGAACCGCCGCGACTATCCCCAGGGGCAGGCCGATCAACAGCGCCAGGGCGACGCTGGCCCCGGCCAGCGCCAGCGTGGCGGGCGCACGCTGGACGATCTCGGCAGCGACGGAGTTGCCCGTGGCCAGTGACCGGCCCAGGTCGCCGCGCAGAACATGGCCCAGCCACCGGACGTAGCGCACCGGCAACGGGGCGTCGAAGCCCTCAGAGCGCCGCACCGCCTCGATCTGCTCCGCAGTGAGCTCCTCCCCATAGCGGGCGAAGGCAATCAAGCGCCCGGGATCGCCCGGGGCCTGATCAATCAGAACGAAAGCCAGCACCGTCGCGCCAAAGACCACCACTGCCATTAAGGCAATTCTCTTGACGAGATAATCTGCCACAACCCCCTGCTCCAAACGCTCCTACCGGCCCGCTGCGATACTGATTCCCTGGAGGTTAAGCCAGGGGGCCTCCGCTGAGATTCGGTAGCCGGCAACGCGACGCCCGGTCGCCACGATCTTTTCCTGATGCACCATATAGAAGGCCGGCAGCCGCGCGAGAGTCTCCTCCTGGAGCCGGTAGTACAGCGTGCGCTGTGCTTGGGGCTCGGTGGTCGCATCGGCCTGGACAATCAAGCGGTCGTAATCGGGGTCGGTATAGTGCGAGTACTCATTCTGCGAGAAATGTAGGAAGAAGTGCCGCGGGTAGGCACCCCAGACATAATGGCCGGTGCGCAGCAGCATCTCGAACTCGCCCCGGGCCTCTGCGTCGAGAAATGCTCCCCGCTCGAGTAACTGAATCTGCACGTCAATACCCACGCTGCGCAGTTGGGCCTGAATTGCCTCGGCCATCAACGGAAAGCGTGCGCCACTGGCGACGTTAGCTCCTGGATTAAGCAGCAGCCGTGCGGTGAGCGGCGTGCCGGCTTTCTCGACGATGCCGTCACCATCCCTGTCCTGCCAGCCGGCCTCGGCAAGTTGTTCCCTGGCCGCGGCGCGATCATACTCGATCAAATCCAGATCCGGGTTACTGTACGCCATAATCGGCGCGAACGGCCGGCCCCGCGCTGGCTGACCGACACCCTCCAGTATCTCAGCAGTCAGCTGCTCGGTATCAATGGCCGCCGCAACTGCCTGGCGCAGCCGGATATCATCAAACGGCGGCCGCTCGCAGTTAAACTGGAGAAAATCCGTAAAGGTGGATAACCTCCGGTGGACGGTGATATTCGGCGTCTTGACCAGGCGAGCGACATCGGATTCCGGCACTTTAATGATCATATCCAGCTCGCCGGACTCCAGGGCAATGACCCGCGCCCCGGCATCCGGTACAATCTTGAAGCTGACCTGCTCGAGCCGCGAGGGACCGCCCCAGTAATCATCGTTGCGAATCAGGATGACCTCCTGATCCGCCCTCTGCCGGTCAAACTCAAAGGGGCCTGTCCCCACCGGGCCACTGAACTTACCAGCTTCGTCAATACACGAAGGGCTCATTATCGGCCAGCCGATGTGGGTGAGATAGTAGGGCAGCGGCATTGGCCGCTTCAGGATGAACTGAACGGTGTAGTCATCCACAGCTTCAACCCGCTCCAGCGCGCGCAGCACCGTCTGTCCGGCGTAGGAGTTCTTCTGGTAGGAAAACACCACCGCCGCCGCATTAAACGGCGTCCCGTCGTGGAACTTCACACCCTCCCGCAGCCGGAAGACCCACGTCTTACCGCCCTCGGCAGCCTCCCAGGAGATCGCCAGTCCTGGGATGAGCTCCAGGTCCGGGGTCAGGCGAACCAGCGTCTCGTAGACCTGCGCCCAGACGAAGCGGGCATCCCCGTCCGGGAAACGGTCCAGGTACCAGCTCTCCACGTCGGTGCTAATCCCGATGGTAAGCTCCTGCCGAGTACCCTCCCCACTCTCGACTACCGCCTGCGATGTCTGCCGGACACAACTGCTGAGGCTGAGCACAATTGCCACAGATCCAGCTAACCAAACAAATGCTCTTCCCGTGCCGAAATACATAGCAATATTGCACCCTTTGACTGAACCCGTGTTCAACACTAGTTTGCACCGGGTGATCCGAGGAACACCATGGCGATGCTACTATCTTACAATAGGTGCTACATCCCGTCAACACAACCCGACTACGCAGCACCGAGCCATTGAAGGAAACCCTGGTTGGGTAGCGAACAACAAGGATGTTCTACGTTCAGCAGCCCGTCGCCAATTGCCCACTCTCTACAGTTCTCTCAGAAAAACACCTTGACAAGTGTAAATCATTTATGTATGATTAGCATGTTCAAGAGGCGAAAAGCTCAAATGGGAGCAATAGCAGGAAAGATGGCGAGGTCCAATG
>JALGTU010000023.1 GCA_029821195.1 Candidatus Zipacnadia bacterium | reverse complement strand
ACCAGAATGCGCGCGACCTTCACCGACATCGCGGTGATGCTCTCGGCCTCGCGCGCCGACCCGCCCAGCGCAATCAGCACGTGATTCTCCATCCAGACCGACTTCGGACGCTGGCCGTAGCTCCCGATATACTCGTCCACCGATTGCTCAAGCCGCCGGGCCAGCGCCAGCCCCGGATCAGCGAAGGGCACCCACATCGGCGCGATTCCGCAGACCACGATCTCATCGGGGAACAACCGCCCGCTGAGCGCCTCCTCCGCTCCCTGGGCGCAGGTAATCATATTCACCGCCACCGGATGGGTATGCGCGATGAAGTTAACGCCCTCCAGTTTCAGCAGCAAGGCGTGGAGAAACGCCTCCGTGGAGGGCCGGGGCGCGCCCTTCTCGACACACGCGTCGGCCAGCACCTGCTTGACCGCGTCATCGGAGATGTCGTCCGCCTCCAGCAAGCCCAGCACTACATCAAACCGGACGCGGACGAAGCCTGCGGGCGTGATGGCAGGCAGTTCGAACCCGCTGCCCTTCACCCAGAAGGTCTCTTCGTCTATGCGCGCGGAGGTGTTGCCCTCGCCCAGGATAACGTAATCCCGGGCGGGGTCACCCAGGCGCAGGGACATCTCCAGGAGTTCTTGAAAAGTGGCATCCGGCTCTGGCATAAGCTCTTCTCCCTGTTCGGCTTCAATGATATCGCGCTGTCAGTCGCAATAATATTCGCCACCGGGGAAGCTTTACCTTGCCAGGAGGGCGTTTTGCCGCTCAGCTCCGCTCGACTACCAGCACCCAGTCCCGGAAGATGGGCGCCGCCGGCGCCAGCCACCTGCCCTGTTCATCCCCGCGCACAATACCCAGAGCAATCTCGCTGCCGTCCGAGGGGTTCCAGTAGTAGGCACGGTATTGCGGACCCGGCTCCAGGTGCACGGTAAGCGAGCGCTGGAGGACGGGGAGGAATATGACGTAGACCTCGCCCGGGATGCCGGCGGCATAGGGGTTGGTGTAGTCCTCTTCGGGCCAGCCCAGACCCGCTCTCCCGTGGGGCTCAACCCACTCGGGATGCGGTTCAAAGCGCCACCACTGATAGCGCTCCAACAGGCGCTTGGCCAGGCCAAGCTGCGCGGAGCCGGGCAATCGGTAAGCCTCGTTCCACGGGCGATCGCCGTAGGAGAAGCCGTGGGGGGACGGACCGAAGGGCCGGCCCGGCTCATTGACCTGCCAGATGCCGTTAGCACCGTAGGTATGGCCCGCCGCCCCCGAGAGCATGCAGACCCAGAACATGAAGCGCTGGATCTCCTCTCGGCAGGTCTCCATGATCCCCTCGTAGGAGACTTCGCTGTTTATCATCGGCATACGCGGCTCAGCCTGGTAGGACTGGGCGACCATGTCCAGGGTGTTGGCGATGCTCAGGTGGCCCCCGTGCCCGGTTTGGAGCATCTCGAAGTCGAGCAGACGAGGATCCTCAACTTGATCGCGTCCCGACCCGCCGGGATGAATGGTGATGGGGTGGTGATAGGGGTCAATTGCCCGCACGTAGGCGGCCAGCTCGGTCCAGCCCTGCTTCTGGCGCTGCTCCTCGCCCTCCGTGTCCTCACTAAGGTAGTAGGGCATAGTGGCCTCCCCGGCCAGGCACCAGACCACCGGATAGGCCGCCCAGCGCGCGACCAGGTTGCGCCAGTGGCGCTTCATGCCCTCGACGCCCATCCAGGAAAGGTAGTAGCCCCAGCAGCCGACGATGCACGGCACCAGCCCCGCCGTCACTAGCGCCGCTATGCGCAGGTCGGCCATATCGAAGTACGCGGGGCGCAGGCGGCTGAAATCCTCTTCCCACGGGTGGCCGGCTTCATTAGCCCCCCGCTCATCGGGCCAGCCCATATCCGGGTACAGCCCCGCAACAATCTGGATGACCGTAAAGCCCTTACCGACCCGGTCGGCGAGAAGCTCCCGGAACTCCTCCGGCCAAGCCAGCCGCCGGCACAGCCCCATCCACCAGGTATCTGCCAGCCAGAAGAAGGGACTACCATCGCGGTGTTCCAGGTGCCTGGCGTCAGCGGCCACGCGTAAGGGACCCCGGCCCAGCAGCGCATTGTCGCCGTCGTACGGACTTACCTCCAGCAGTCCCTCCACTCCGTGCAGATCGGGATTGCTTTCATCGGAGCAGATGCTGCGGTAACGGTAGGTGCCGACCACCGGAGGGGCAAAGCGGACCCGCCAGCTCTGCTCGCCCGCCCAAAAGGCCGGGACCCGCCATTCCCGCTCGTCGGGGCCGACCACCAGCACGTCCAGTTCGACCTCGTTACCCGGATCATCGTAAGCCTTCCCGCTTCGAAATGCCCATTCCGTCATACAGTTCTGCCGAGCGTGGTGCATCTGACCTCTCCATTGGTGAGTAGAAGTTCCGTGGGGATGCGGTAAAGCGGCAATGCGGCTAACGCCGATGTTTGGCGACGTGCAGGCGATTCAGAGCCCGGCCCAGGGCGATCTCGGCGCGGGTAATGTCCACGCGTTTTTCCGCGCCCTCGCCCTTGAGGCGAGCGCGGGCGCGCTGCGCGGCCTGCTGTGCACGGTCTACATCAATCTCTTCCGCCCGCTCGCCGATATCGGCCAGCACAATCAGTTGGTTATCGCGCACCTCAACTACCCCCCCGCTGAGCGCGAAATACCGCTTGTGCTGGTCAGCCCCAGTCAGGACCATCTCCCCAAGACCCAGGGCCGCGATGAGCGGGGCGTGATAGGCCTTGACGCCGAAGTAGCCTTCTGCACCCGGGATGACGGCACTGACCACATCGCCCTGGAAAAGCTCACCGGCTCTGGTCACTATTTTCGCCGAGTACGTCCGGGGTTGCGCCATATACTCAGACCCTCGTGGCCCTGGCCTCAGCCTGGTTCCTACGCGTCGGCCTTCTGCTTGGCGTCTGCGATGGTTGCGACCATCCGGAAGGCATCTTCGGGCAGGTCGTCGTAGTTGCCCGCCAGTACCTCCTCGAAACCACTCACGGTATCTTCGACGGACACGTATGCGCCGGGGATATTAGTGAATACCTCGGCGACGAACATCGGCTGCGTAAGGAACTGCTGGATGCGCCGGGCCCGGCCCACGGCCTGGCGGTCCTCCTCCGAGAGTTCTTCCATGCCGAGGATGGCAATAATGTCGCGCAGATCCTTGTAGCGCTGGAGCAGCTCCTGAACGCCCCGGGCGACCTGGTAGTGCCGTTGCCCGACCGTCCGCGGGTCCAGCAGCCGCGAGGTCGAGTTGAGCGGGTCAACGGCGGGGTAGATGGCCTGCTCAAACAGCTCGCGTGACAGGGCCACGCTGGCGTCGAGATGGGCAAAGGTGGTCGCCGGAGCCGGATCGGTGTAGTCGTCAGCCGGCACATAGACGGCCTGCACCGAGGTGATGGAGCCGTCCTGCGTCGAGGTGATGCGCTCCTGCAGAGCGCCCATCTCGGTAGCCAGCGTCGGTTGGTAACCCACGGCCGAGGGCATCCGCCCCAGCAGCGCCGAGACCTCCTGGCCAGCCTGGACGAAGCGGAAGATATTGTCAATGAACAGCAGCACGTCCTGCCCACGCTGGTCGCGGAACCACTCGGCCATAGTCAGCGCCGCGAGGCCGACGCGGAGACGGGCTCCCGGCGGCTCGTTCATCTGGCCGAAGACCAGGCAGGTCTGGTCAATCACGCCCGATTCGTGCATCTCCCGCCACAGGTCGTTACCTTCGCGCGTCCGCTCGCCCACTCCGCCGAAAACCGATACGCCCTTGTGCTCGTAACCGACGTTGCGAATCAACTCCATAATCAGAACGGTCTTGCCCACCCCGGCCCCGCCGAATAGGCCGATCTTGCCGCCCTGCGGGAACGGCGCGAGCAGGTCAATGGGCTTGATGCCGGTCTCGAACTGCTCCTCGGCGACGCTCTGCTGCTCGAAGGACGGTGGATCGCGGTGGATCGGCCAGCGGTCACCGTCGAGGGCCGGCTTGCCGTCAATGGGGTTGCCCAGCACGTCAAACAGCCGCCCCAGCACCTCTTCACCGACCGGCACGGAGATCGGGGCACCGGCATCCTCCACATCCATGCCCCGGACCAGCCCATCGGTGTTATCCATGGCGACGCAGCGGACGATATCGTCGCCCAGATGCTGGGCGACCTCCACAACCAGGTCAATATCCCGGTCCCGCTCCTCGATGTGCAGGGCACTGAGCAGTTCGGGCAACTCATCGCGGGCGAAGCGGACATCTACGACCGGCCCGCGCACTTCTATGACTTTTCCGTTCGCCATCTTAGATTACTCGTTTCTCAAGGCAGACGCCTGGTGTGAGCGAGGCATTCCTTGCCCCTTGCTGTCGCCCTCTGTAGGGGCGAACCGGCCTAGGCCTTAGTTGCCTAAGTCAGCCTAAGATTGCTGACGGCTTTAGGGCCAGCCTTGAAAGCTTCGCCTGGCGAAGCTTCCCGCGACTGGCCCCTCCGGAAAGCTTATTGTACCATTGTGTTGCGCCCTTGGAGGGGCCGTGTCGAGCGTAGCGAGGCCGGCCCGCCTGCTACCCAGGAGCCACGAAATACTCCGCCACCAAATAATGTCAATTAACGCCAGCGACTACTTAGGCCTGCAGGGCACGGGCGCCGCTGACCACGTCCAGAAGTTCTGCGGTAATCTCTTCCTGGCGGGCGCGGTTGAGATGACGGGTCAGCTCAACTATCATGTCCTCAGCGTTGTCGGTGGCCGCGCTCATTGCCGTTATCCGCGCGGCCTGAGCCGATGCCTGGGTGCCCAGCAGTATTTGGGCAATTTGCACGCCCACGGCCCGCGGCAGCAGCCCACCGAGCAGCTTTTTGGCCTCCGGTTCGAAGATATACTCAACATATTCAGGACTTTCCCCGCCGAAAGCATCGGGAACCAGCGGCAGAAGCTGCTCACTGACCGCAGGGTGGCGCACAATGGTCTCAAACCTAGCATAGATCGCCTGCACCAGGTCAACCTGGCCGCTTTCGTACCATCTGCGTACCTGATCAACGATCTGGCCGATGCTCACGTCGTCAGGGCGTTCCACCCCATCGTAGCTACCGACGATCTCCAAGCCCGACCGGTCAGCGTAGCGCCGCATCCGATTGCCCACCGTGATGACCTCGACGCCCACCTCCTGGCCGCTTATGAATTCCAGCGCCAACTCTATTATCTGCCGGTTGAAGGCGCCACACAACCCCCGGTCACCACCGACAATCATCACGCCAACTGTCCGCACCTCCCGCCCCCGCAGGTAGGGGTGGTCAACATCCCTGGCCGCGGCGACCACGTGAGCCAGCAGACGGCGCAGTTCGTCCTGGTAGCGCCGGCCATTCTGCACGATCTGCTGGATGCGCTGCAGCTTGGCCGTCGCCACCATCTTCATCGCCCGGGTAATCTGGCGGATGTGCTGGACGGTCCTGACTTTTCGGCGCAGTTCGCGCAGGTTGGCAGCCATCGTTGTGCTTATCCAGACACCGAGCGGTATAGCCCGTCCTCGCCCTTGACTATCGCCGCGTTGGCTTCTTTGAACTCCTCGATCACTTCAGCCAGGGCCGCCGCCACATCGTCGTCAAGTTCCTGCCGCTCCCGCAGCGTCTCAATTACCTCGGGATGCTGTTCGTGGACGTATTCAATCAACTGAGGCTCGAGCTGCTGGATAATATCTGCCGGCACGTCGTCCCAGTGTCCCTGGATCCCCGCGAAAATGCTCAGCACCTGGTCTTCGGTGACCATCGGTTCGTACTGGGGCTGCTTGAGCACTTCGACCATGCGGGCGCCCCGGGATAGAATCTGCTTGGTACGTTCGTCGAGGTCCTCGGCAAACTGAGTGAATGCGGCCGATTCGCGGTAGGAAGCCAGGTCCCCGCGCAGCGTGCCCGCCACCTGCCGCATCATCCTCGGCTGCGCGGCGCCGCCGACCCGCGAGACGCTTAAGCCCACGTTGACGGCAGGCCGCACGCCCTGGTGGAAGAGCTCCGGCTGCAGGTAAATCTGGCCATCGGTGATTGAGATTACGTTCGTCGGAATGTACGCCGAGTAGTCGCCTTCCTGGGTCTCGACGATGGGCAGCGCAGTCAGCGAACCGCCGCCTAGCTCATCGCTCATCTTGGCCGCGCGCTCCAGCAGCCGCGAGTGCAGATTAAAGATGTCGCCGGGGTAAGCTTCGCGGCCCGGCGGCCGCCCCAGCAGCAGGGAGATCTCCCGGTAGGCGACGGCATGTTTAGACAGGTCGTCGTAGATAATCAGAGCATGCCGCCCGTTGTCCCGTTCGTACTCGCCGATGGTGCATCCCGCGTACGGCGCGATGTAATTAACCGCGGCGGGGTCACTGGCGCAGGCGCTGACAATGCAGGTATACTCCATCGCGCCGTGCTCTTCGAGGATGGCGGCGATACGCCGGACGGTGGAAAGCTTCTGGCCGATCGCGACATAGATACATCTCACGTCCGAGTGGCGCTGATTGATGATGGTATCCAGGGCGATAGCGGTCTTGCCGGTCTGGCGGTCACCGATGATCAACTCGCGCTGGCCGCGCCCGATCGGGGTCAGCGCATCAATCGTCTTGATCCCGGTGTAGAGTGGCTCGCGCACCGGCTGGCGGGCAAGAACACCAGGGGCTTTGACCTCCAACGCACGGGTCCCCTCGCTTTCAACCGGCCGGTCCGCGTCGTCCAGGGGCTCGCCCAGCGGGTTTATTACCCGACCCCAGACCCCGGCGCCGACCTTGGTCTCGGCGATACGGCCGGTCCGCCGGACCTTGTCGCCTTCGACGATGCCCGCATCCGCTCCCAGCAGAATGCAGCCGACGGTGTGCTCTTCCAGGTTGAAGGCAATGCCCATCACCCCGCCGGGAAACTCCACCAGCTCCTGGGCCATTACCTGCTGCAAGCCGTAGATACGAGCGATGCCATCCCCCACCGTCACAACCAGGCCGGTCTCGTCTACCGCCAATTCGCTCTCGTACCCGGCGATTTGCTCTTTGAGCACCGAAGTTATTGTATCCGCGTCTACTCGCACGCACGTCACCTCATCAATTAACGGCTCCAGCCGACTCAGGAGCGACCCGCGCTCGCTGGATGGCCTCGCGCATCTGCCGCAGTCGGCCCTCTAAACTGGCGTCAATCCGAGCGTCACCTATGGAAACACGCAGCCCGCCCCCGATTTCTCGATTGATTCGCTCTTCAATGACCACTCTGCCCTCGACCAGCACTTCCAGCGCCGCGCGCAGGCGATCTTGCTGTTCGCTGCTCAGCGGAAGCACAGTTTCGACGTAGGCCCGCCCCACGCCCTGGAGCTCATCGCAAAGCTGCTTGTACAGATCAGCGGCCTGCTGCAGGATCCCGACCCGTTCGTCGCGGATGAGCAGATCCAGGAAGCCGCTGACTGGTGTCGGGGGCCGCTCCCCCAGTGCTCGAGTGAGCAGCTCCCGCTTCTGCTCGTCGCCCAGGCCGGGATGGCTGAGCGTCGCCAGCAGCTCGGGGACCTCGGCCAGTATCTCTTGGAGCCGACCCAATGCGTCGCCTATCTCGTCCACCTGGTTCCGCTCCTGGGCGATCTCCACCAGGGCCAGGACATATTTTCGCGCTACATCATCAGCAGCTGCGGGCATCCTCAGCACCTACCTGGTCTGGCGTCGCGCCAGCTCTTCCACATCTTTGAGCGCGGCCTCCAGCAGCTCGCGCTGACGCGCCTCGTCAAGGCTCTCCCGTAGAACCCGCTCAGCCATCTCAACAGAAAGCGCGGCGACCTGGTTACGCGCCTCGGCCAGGGCCTGGGCTTGCTGCTCCCGGATCTGGACCTCGGCCTGTTGCTGGCGTTGGAGTGCTTCCTGGCGTGCCTGGTTGACCAGCTCGTCGGCCTGGCTATCGGCCTGCTGCCGGGTTTGGTTGGCTTCCTGCTGGGCCTGCGCAATTATCTGCTCCTGCCGAGCGCGGATGCTGGTAAGCTCCTCCTTCGCCTGCTGCCGATCCGTTTCGGCCTGGTCTACGGTATCGGCAACCTCCTGGCGCCGCTGGGCCAGGAACTGGCCTATCGGCCCAAAAAAGAACCTGCGCATCAGGGCAAGCAGGATCAAAAAGCCGATAATATTGACGAGTATTACCGGCGGGTCAATATGCAGGTCGTGCAGCAACTCACGCAGGAATTCCACGGCCTACCATCCTCTGCGAGACCAGTGGCAGTTACAACTGCCCCACTTTCTCGATTAACGCGGGAATATTACCAAAGAGTATGAAGAAGGTCAGCAGGGCATAGATGACCAGCGCCTCAATCAGGGCCAACGTAATGATCAGGTTGCGCCCGATGTCGCCAGCGGCCTCCGGCTGGCGGGCGATGCCCTCCATCGCCGCGACACCGACCCTGCCCTGGGCGATGGCAGCGGACACGGCTGTTATGGGTACGGCCAGTCCGACTACGGCTGCGAAAACAGCAGCAAACAACATAATATTGAACCTCCTCTAGCAATCTACGTGTGTGGCTAGATTAACCTGATGACAAATGGCCGGTTAGTGACTCGCCGAGTGGGTTTCCACCGCTCCCTGAATGTAGGCGGCAGTCAGCATCACAAATATCAAGGCCTGAACCAAACTGACCAGCAATCCCAAGAGCAGCAACGGAATGTGCAGGAGAAGCGTGCCACTGAGCACCAACGGCCCGCGCAGCAGGAAGCTCAACTGGTGCATAGCGACAATGCTTCCCAGGAACAGCAGCACCTGCCCAATGACCATCTCTTTGGCGAAGATATTGCCGAAGAGACGAAAGCTCAGCGACAGGATGCGAGCCACCTCACCGACAAGATGGATGAGCGCCATGAGCGGCCATATCGGCCGAGGGCCGTCCACGAAATGCTCCAGATAGCGCCACCCCTTAGCTCTGATCCCGTAAATCATGGCTGCGATCACCGCCACAAGTGCCAGAGCCAGCGTCATATTAAGCGTCGCCGTAGGTGAGGTGAAGCCGGGCACCAGGCCAGTCAGGTTCATGATCAGAATGTAAGCGAATAGCGTGCCAATCAACGGCGCGTAGCGCTCACCGCCCGGGCCGATGACCTGCCGGCAGAAGTTGACACACAGGTTGTAAGCCCACTCGCCCAGCGTCTGCCAGCCCGACGTCGGTACTCGCTGCATGCGGCGGGTACCCAACCACGCCATCAACACCACCAGTGCCAGCACAAGCCACGCAGTCACGACGCCCAGGGGCAAATAACGCTGGAGCCATTCCGGCTCCAGGTTGACTATCAGGTTTACCCAACTACCGGCATGCTCTTCCACTGTAGGTCGTAACGCTCTCCTCGGGATCAGGAGTTCCTGGGCACGCGCTTGCCGCCCCTCGACGCAGCCACGCCCATGATGGCCAGCACTGCAAGCGGTATGCCATACCCCGCCGCGATGCCCATCGGGGCGACCTCGCTCATCACCACCAGTACATACAGACCGCCGATGCCGACTACATATTTGGCGACCTGCACAGCCACCAGGCCCTTCATGGAGCGACCACTTTCACCCTGCGGCTGGGCCCGGCTGACCAGCGCACTGCCCAGCAGAACCGTCCCGTGGATCATGACCAGCCCGATCAGCGCCCCCGCGACAAGCCCCAGCGCGAACTCCCCCAGCCCGCCGGCCACCAGCCCTCCCGCCGCCAGACCGACGATTATGCCGGCAACAATATAGCTACGGGCAAAGAACTGCACCTGGGGGTGATCACTCATCAGAGTCAGAGGACCGGCTAACCTCGCGTACTAACTCGTAGAATCCGGCAGCGCTGCCCAACGCCAGGCCCGCGATGGTGAGCCAGGGATCGGTGCCCAGATAGTCATCCAGCCACCAGCCCCCCAGTGCACCTATCGCCACAGATATCGCCAGGGCCAGACCGACGCTGGACAGTCGCAACTGGTCCCCCCACTTTGTCCGGGAGCCACGCTTCATTGCCGCCTCCCGACATAAGATACTGCTTCCGACAGCGAAATGTCAAGGCCAACTGCAAACACCAGGGCAAGTGTACTGACAATAATCAAGAAATCGCCAAAGCTGCCATGATGCCGACCGTTCTGTTCGACCGTTATCCGCCGTTGTCTACCGCTCTTCCCATCACCCACCACGTCAGCAGTTGAGCGGCCGCGGCCAGCAGCATAACCACCACTGCCAGGACGAAGGCGGCGTGGATGTTACCGGCCCAATCGGCCACCAGCCCGCCCAGGATCGGCCCGAGCACTATACCCGAGCCCACCGCCGCCTCGTGGTAGCTCATACTGGCGACCCGGTGCTCAGGCGGCCCCTGCAGACCGTAGAATTGACTGGCCAGGTACCCCACCCCACCGCTGAGCCCCACCAGGAAGAAACCGGTTAGAAACTGGAGGGGAGTATGCCCGCAGGCGGCAATGACCATACCCGCGACACCAGCCGGCATCGTCATCCACAGCTTCGCCGGGCGGTAGTGCCAGCGCGTGGTGGTGCGGGAGGCGGCGAAGACCAGCAGCGCGCACAGGTAGGGAGCGCCTACCGCCCATCCGACCAACTGGTTCGAATAGCCCAGTTGGTCGCCCAGCTTAGGGAAGAGGGTCCGAATTATGCCAAAGACGAAGAAGCCGGTAAAGGCGGCGATGCGCCCGGCGATCAGCAAGCGCTGCCTGTTGGGATGGGGCGCTTCGCGGTCCGGCGGGACGGGTTCCGCCAGCCCTGCGCTGCCCTTGCCCTGCCCCCCGGGGGTTAGTTGCAGCAGGATCAGGATTACGATCGCGCCAGCAACTGCGTAGTAGAAGGAACTGACGGGCATCCAGTCCCACAGCACGCCGGCAACGACCGCACCCATCAGCAGTCCCGCCGTCCACGATATATTGAACAAGCCCAGGGCGCGGCCCAGGCCCCGGGCCTGACCGGGCGTCAAGCTTGCCAACCAGACCATCACCGGGGGCCAGAAGAAAGCCATCACCGCGCCGTTGGCCACCACCAGCCCCAGCAAGGGGCCGATGCTGCCCACCCGGGCTATCAACAGCCACACCACCATCAGCACCAAGACGGCTGCGCGGGTAGTGTAACGCGGCCCCAGGCGGCTGACCAGCCGGCTGTTGAGCAGGCACATTAGGGTATAGGTGCCGCCGCTTAGCCCCCCGAGCAGGCCCAGCACACCGGGCCCGGCTCCCAGCGCTACGCCTATAAACTGTACCGACAGGCCAACCGCGCCCATTGCCATATCCATGAGGAAGGCGCAGCCCACCAGCCGATGAGGCGGAGTCGCCACTCGCCGCCACTTGCTCACGACGGACGCCGACCGTAATTTGGGGGGGGATTGTTGCCCAAGCATAATGGTGCCCATCGGTGGTGGTGGCCCTGGGTTGCTCGTCACGCACAAATGAGCCGCGGTTTGTTCCACGGCTCATCGCTTGTTTCCGCAGCCCCGGAGCCAACACGCTGCGAGATGCTAGATCCTGCGCGGCCGATTACGAACTGCCTGGGCGGCGTAGCGCGTTATCTGAAAGGCAATGAAGCCGAGGATGTAGATCACCAACAGCAGATAGCCCCAGCGTAGGCGCCGGGAGCTCGCCTCGAGCACGTACTCATCCTGGTCGGCGCTCAGCTCCCAGGTCACGGCACTACCGCGAATCTGTCCGCCACTTGTGGCCCTGACTACCCGCCCCGGCATCTGCAGTTGGTACTCCAGCACCGCCTTCACTGCTCCGAAGGTCTCCACATCCGTGGCCGTCTCCCGGTATATCGTCACCTTATCAACCCAGCGGTATTCGGTCCACAGGCTGAGCGGATTCTGGATTATGCCAGTCATATCCAACGCCGTCTCCCCCGGATTGCCCAGGTGTCCGGCGTTGGCCTCGCGCCAACTGCGCGCGATCGTCCACATCGGCCCATCGCGGCGGGGCCGGGCTTGCCGGGCGCGGCCGGGGGTTCGTTCGCGCAGTCGCTCGTTGACTTCCTTGAGCCGGCCGTCCTGATAGGAGACGATGTACTCCCGCAGGCCCGAACCTTCCCAGCTAACCACCGTCTTGAGCTTCACGCTCTGGGAAGCCGATAGCAGCAGATAAGGCACGGCGGCGAGCAGGCCGATAGTTGATACCCGCCGATAAGTTGGCTGCTTGAAGTTAGCCACGCTTGCGCCTCCTATCCGCACCCGCTATTGGTCCTCGGGCTGGGCGGGCTGGGCGGCCTGGCGCTGCCGGTGGGCCTGGCAGAGCCGCATCAGCCCAGCACCCAGCACTATAGCGACGATGATGACTATTGACTTGGGGATATCAAACCGCCAGAAGACAAAGTCGAGCCGGACATCCACCCAGTTGCGCACGATGAGGACTAAGGCAATGATACCAGCCAGACCATATACGAAGTTGCGCAGATTCCACAGGGACAAATCCACCCGCGCCAGTCGCGCAGTTACTGCATTACCGAAGCGGTGCAGCCAGCCCGGCTTCCGAGCGGGTATTGCCCTGGCGGGATGGTGCTCGGCAATCTCCTCGTCGCCGGTGACCACCTCGAGCACCTCAGCAGCCTCCTCTTCATCATCCCATTGAATCTGGTCATCAAACTCGTCACTCATCTATTTGGCCTCCTTCCGCCGCAGCCGACCGACCTCCCGATACCGACGGCTAAACCAATTATAGGCAAAACTCACTCGCCGGTCAAGCACAGTCGGCGCGGCCGAGCCCGGCAAGGCAAAATAGTACAAGCGTAGGCTTAGCAGCACGCAGGAGATCCGCGCGGGTAGGTTTACGAGCGCGTGCAACGGGCCATACTAAAGATAAGCGATGCTAATGGTAAAGAATAGCTCAAGTCGCGGTGCGAAGGTCAGTCGCGTGCTCTGCCAAAATTCAATGGTAGAGTGCCTCGTTTCGACGGAAGGAAGACGAAGATCAAACTACCGCATTGAGCCAACATCAGCAAGCCGGTCTGCCATGAACGAGAGGACGCCGAAAATGGCAACCGAAATTCAGCTCACTCAACTGGTGCCCGAAGCCCCGCCAACGCAGCGGGATAAGAGCAGCGACGAGCTGCCCCGTTTCAGCTACTACGAAACCCAACTGATCTTGCTGGTAGCAGCCCTGTACGCCAGCCTGATCCTAATGCAAGTGGTGACGCGCATCTCCTATGTCATCGGCGCTACGCTGGCGGCAATTGCCCTGTTGGCGGTGGGCTTCGTGGTCGAGCGTGGTCGGAGTAATCGTAGTGTTCTGGTAGGCAGCGCCATTGCCTTGATGCACGTGGCGTGGATAAGCTTCGCTTTGTATTTTACCGGTGCACTGAACAGCCCGCTACTGCCCTTGTTGTATGTAGTGGTGATCATCTACACACTTCAACGGGACCCGTCCCAAACCGGTCTGGTGCTGGGCGGAGCTCTGCTGGCGCTGTTCAGCCAGTTCTTGGCGCTAGGGATCGGAGATCCCAAGGTGCTGCTGATGGCGGGGGGCCATGCCGTACCGCTAACCGCCGCCAGTTGGGCGGTGGCCAAGTATATGGGGCCGCTTTACCAGGTGCAGGAGATGGCCATCAGCGAGGCAGCCGAGTACCAACATAAGTACCAGGTGGCGAGGGAGTCGTCCGAAGATGCCGTGCTGATCGTGGATCCACAGTGGCAGGTGCAGGAGGCCAACGCCGCGGCCAAGAGGCTGCTCAGGAACGGGCACGAAGTGGAGCTGACCGGGAAAGACGTGCTGGACTTGTTGCAGGCCCGCAACCCCGAAGGGATGGCCCCTTACCAAGAGCAGGTCCTGGCAGGAGAGGTAGCTTCTCAAGTGCCCTTGACCATTATCGGCGCCGACGGCCAGGAGCACGCGGTGCTCTTCAGCGCCTTGCCGATCTCGGAAGACGGCAGCATAACCGCCATCCAGGTATCCCTCCGGGACGTCAGCAACGTTAGGGAGTTCCGCCGGGAGATCAAGCACCTGGAGAAATTTGCGGCCGCCCGCCACGTTCTATCTGGCGTCGGCCACTCGCTGAATAACCCCCTGGCGATCATCCGGCTGGGCATTCAGGTAGTCCAGACCCTGGGCCAGGAGCCGGACCAAGACGAAATCATGCACCAGGTAGACCGCTGCAGGGCGGTGCTCCGCGGCCTGGATATCTACACCGCAGGTCGCCACAACAGTAGCTTCGTGACCGACGTGAACGAAGTACTGCAGCAGGCGACGCTGCTGACCAGTTCGCAGTTGATGATGACCGGGGTGCAACTGGAAGTGGACGTCCCGCCCAACCTGCCCCTGGTCCACGCGGATCCGCACAGCATCCAACGCAGCTTCGTGAATATCCTCACCAACGTCTGGGAAGCAATGGAAGACTGGCCGGGCCCGCGGAAGCTGAGCATCACCGCTCGCCCGCTCTCCGAGGCTGTTGAAATCTGCTTCCGCGATACCGGGCCGGGTGTGAAACCCGAAGAGGTAGCACAACTCCTGAAGGGCTCCTACACAGCCGAAGAAGGTGGGATGGGCCTGGGTCTATCTGTGGTCTACGATACGGTGCAGCACGCCGGCGGCCGCGTCATCATCAGCCCCAACCGGCAGGAGGGGGGCACGCTGGTCAAGATAATTCTGCGGTCGGCCAGCGAAGAAGATATCCAGCAGTACGAAGCCATTGTCAGTGGGAGAGTGAAACACAGATGAGCAACGAGGGACAGCGCATACTGATTGTAGACGACGAAGACTGCCTGGCACGCTTGATGACCACGCTCCTGGAGCACCTGGGCTACACGGTGGACCAGGCCTCGGACGGTGAGCAAGCCCTGCAGCTGGGAGCCAGGCATGACTATTCCGCCATAATCTGCGACCTGCTTATGCCGATCGTAAACGGCATGGAACTCTACGCACGCTGGCAGGCCGAATCCCCCCAGTTGGCCGAGCGGGTGATTTTCATAACCGGAGACAGCCCGGGCACACGAACCCACGAGTTTCTGGCCGTCGCCGGGCGGCCCTGTTTGTACAAGCCCTTCGACGCCCAGGACTTGGTCGTTACCCTCGATGAGGTGCTCGGGGCAGCCTACGCCAGTTGAAGACCTGCCCGGCGTCAGGGCTGGGGCGCTGCTGCTAATGCGGCCCCGCAGCGTCCCAGCCCTGATCGCCCTTCTCCCTTGTCCGACGCTGCACGGCCTGGGCGTGCGCGGATAATCCTTCGGCCTCCGCCAGCTCAATCACATCATTGGCCAACCGGCTCAGACCCCGTGGTGTGGCATAGACAAGCGAGGATTTTTTGACAAAGTCGTCCACCGATAGACCTGAGGCGAAACGCGCCGTGCCGTGGGTGGGCAGAACGTGGCTGGGCCCGGCGGCGTAGTCCCCCAGGGACACCGGCGTAAGCGACCCCAGGAATATGGCCCCCGCATTATCAATCTCTCCCAGCAACGTCACCGGTTCGGCCACGATCAGTTGCAGGTGTTCCGGAGCGATTTCATTGGCCAGCCGGGCAGCCTGCCCCAGGTCCCGCACCAGGATGATCGCCCCGAATTCTGACAGCGATTGGCGGATCATCTCCGGGCGGGCCGCCGTGGCCACCTGCTCCTCGAGTTCTGCGCTCACGTGTTGGGCGATGGTCTCGTGGTCGGTGACCAGCACCACCATGTTGTCCCCGCTATGCTCCGCCTGGGCCAGCAGGTCCGCCGCCACCAGAGCGGGATCGGCTGTTTCGTCGGCGATTATCAGCACCTCGCTGGGACCGGCCAGCGAATCAATGCCCACGATGCCGTAGACATATTTCTTCGCCACGGTCACCCAGGGATTGCCCGGCCCCACGATCTTGTCAACCGGCTCGACCGTTTCGGTGCCGAAGGCCAGCGCGGCTATCGCCTGGGCGCCGCCCAGGCGGTAGATCTCGTCCACGCCACATTCCGTCGCTGCCACCAGCGTGAGCGCATCCAGCGAGCCGTCCTTGCGCGGCGGTGAGCAGAGGGCAATTCGTGCCACGCCAGCTACCCTCGCCGGCATCGCGCACATATAGGCCGTGGAGGGCAGCGGCGCACCCTTGGCCGGCACGTAGATGCCCGCAGCCCCAACCGGGGTCACCCGCTGGCCCAGCCACATCCCCCCGAAGTCGTCGAGCCACGAACGGGGCTGGGTGCGGCAGCAGAAGTCGTAGACGTTCTCCTTGGCGCGGCGCAGTGCCCCGAGCTGGGGGCTGGACACCTGAGCGTAGGCAGCCTCGACCTCTTCGTGGCCAACCACCAACTGTTCGCGGGTCAGGTTGGGGCAATCGAACTGGCGCTCGTATTCGACCAGCGCCTCATCCCCGCGACGGCGTACATCCTCCACGATGCGCCGGACATCGTGCTCGATGTGTTCGGGCCAATCGGCCAACGAGCGCTGGCGGAGGCCTTCCACCGCGCCGCCGCCATCGCCGCGCGCGTCAATTATCTCGATGATTTGCGCCATTGCTCAGCCACCTTCCCAGCCGACGGAGTATCGGCCTGTTCAACCAGCCCCGTCCTCCTCCCAGAGGGTTATTACCCCGGGGCATTGCCGCACCTTGATCGGGAAATCCTCGGTGCAGCTCACCATGTGATCTGGTCCCAACACCACGCGCCGGGCACCGTTGTTGCCCGATATCTTCAAGACGACCTGCTTGCGCCCGGGGCTATCCCTGATGATCTGCCTGAGCCGCCGCAAGGAATCATCGCTGCAGCCGGCGGCGTCCAGTTCGATGAACACAGTGCCCGTCGGCGGCTCGCTCACGGCGGGGCCTGGTGCGAGCGGCGCCGGGCGGCTGCGCCGGGCCGCTTCCGTCTGCTCGCGCTGCTTCCTGGTGACCCTGGTGGCTTCTGACAGCGGCCTGATCGAATCGCACAGCAGCTTGGCGTCGCCCCCGTTGTCCCTACGCAAGTTGCGCCGATCAATCTTCCCTTTAACCACGACAACTTCGCCGCGATTGAGGATCGCGCGCGACTTCTCGTAGACCTTAGGGAATACGACAACTTCCACGTGCTTGTCCAGCCCCTCAAGCGTCATGAACATCATCGGACTGCCGTTTTGGGTAATGTGCTGTTTAGTCTGGCCGATGATGCCGGCCACCACCACGGTCACGTCGTCGGCAAACTGGTCCAGCTCGCTGATGCGGACGGTGGTGCAGCCCGCCAGTTTCTCTTCGCTCTCGATCAGCGGATGGCTCGACACATACAGGCCCAGGAGCTGCTTTTCCAGGCGCAACCGCTCGGCCCGGGGCATCTCCGGGACGCGGGGCAGCCGGTCCCCCGCCGCGCTGGTCGCGGTTGCCTCGCCGAATAGCGCGTTCTGGCCGGTAGCTTGATCCTGCTGGTGCTTCAGCCCCGCGGAATAGAGACTATCGAGACCCGCCAGCAGTGCATTGCGCTCGCCAAACTCGTCGAAGGCGCCGGCCTCGATGAGCAGCTTGACTGCGGTCTTGGGAACCTTGGTCGAGGCCAGGCGGCGGCAGAAGTCGCCCAGGCCTTTGTAGGGCCCCTGTTCATCGCGCTCAGCGACGATCGCCTGGGCGGTGGGCAGGCCAAGGTTCTTCATCGCGGCCAGCCCGAAGATGACCTCCCCATCGTGCGCCGCAAACTGGGCGAGGCTGCGATTGACCGAGGGCGGCCGCACCTTCAAACCCATGCGGCGGCACTCGACCATGTACTTGCCGACCTGCTCACTGTCGTCCATCACCGTAGAGAGATGGGCGGCCATATATTCGCCGGGATAGTTGGCCTTCAGATAAGCAGTCCAGTAGGCGATCAGGGCGTAGGGGGTCGAATGGGACTTGTTGAAGCCGTACGACGAGAAGGTCTCCATCCGCGCGTAGACTTCGTGCGCGACGTGCTCGTCAACCTCGTTATCAATACAGCCCTGGATAAACAGCGGTTTCATCTGCTGCATCTTCTCGAGTTGCTTCTTGGCCATCGCCCGCATGATGATTTCGGCCTGGGGCATCGAGAAACCCGCCAGTTCCACCGCGATCTGCATAACCTGCTCCTGGTAGATTATCACCCCGTAGGTCTCCTCGAGGATCGGCGCCAGCTTCGGATGCAGGTAGTTGACGGGCGCTCCGTGCCGACCGGCGCAAAATTCGCCCACGTGCTGCATCGGTCCCGGCCGGTACAGCGCCACCGCCGCGATGAGCTGCTCGAAGCGGTCGGGCTGCAGACTGTGCAGCAGCGCGCGCATCCCCTCGCTTTCCAGTTGAAATACTCCGGCGGTGTTGCTCTGGCACAGCAGCTCGAACGTGGCGGGGTCGTCGCGGGACACCTCTATCAGGTCAATCTGGGTCCCGTAGTTCCGCAAGATTGACTCGATGGCGCGGGCGATAGCCGTCAGCGTCTTAAGCCCGAGAAAGTCAATCTTCACCAGGCCCACTTCCTCCACCGGGCCCATCGGATACTGAGTGATGACGGTGCCATCCTTTTCGCCGCGCAACGGTACGTAGTCGGTGAGCGGGGCATCGGTAATGACCACAGCGGCCGCATGCACCGAGACATGGCGGGCTATTCCCTCCAGCCGCCCGGCGATGTCGAGAACTCGGGCAATATCTGCGTCGTTGCTGCGTGCTTCGGCCAACTCCGGAACAAGTTCAATAGCCTCCTGCAGGCTAGTGCCGGGCGGGACGGCCTTGGCGAAGGTGTCAATCTTGTCCAGAGCAACATTCATCACGCGCCCGACATCGCGAATGGCCGCGCGTGCCCCCATAGTATTGAAGGTGGCCACCTGGGCGACGTGGTCACGTCCATACTTTTGCTTAATGTATTCGATCATCTCTTCCCGCCGGTCATCGGGGAAGTCCAGGTCAAAATCCGGCGGGCTGACGCGGTCAGGGTTGAGCATGCGCTCGAAGATTAGCCCGTATCGCAGCGGATCAACGTCGGTGATCCCCAGCAGATAAGCAACAATACTACCGGTAGCCGAACCGCGGCCCGGGCCGACCAGGATGCCGCGGCTCTTGGCCTCGCGGATGCAATCGCCCACAATCAGGAAGTAACCCGAGTAATTCGCCTTGTCAATTATGTCCAACTCGTAGTCGAGCCGCTCCCGGACGTCGGCGCGGTCCTCACCGTAGCGACTGACAATGCTCTCCTCGCACAGATGGCGCAGATAGCTGGTCAGCTCGTAGCCCTCAGGCACCTCAAAACGCGGCAGGCGCAGAGTACCCAGTTCCAACTCGACATTGCAGCGTTCCGCTATCTCCAGAGTGTTGGCGGTAGCCTCGGGGATGTCGGCGAACAGCTCCTGCATCTGCTGCGCGGACTTGATGTAGAACTCGTCCGCGCCGAAACGCAGTCGGTTCGGCGCAGAGAGAGTAGCCTGCGTCTGAATGCAGAGTAGCACGTCGTGGGCTTCAGCATCCTCCCGGTGCACGTAGTGTGCATCGTTGGTCGCCACCAACGGTATGCCCAGCTCCTCGGAGAGTTGCCGCTCGCCGGCGATGATTTCCTTTTGCCCTTCGAGCCCGTGGTTCATAAGCTCGAGGTAAAAGTTCTCGGGGCCAAAGAGTTCGCGGAGCCGTGCGGCCTGCTGGCGCGCCTCGGCATAATTATCGTTGAGGATGGCCCGGGCAACTGCCCCTTGCTTGCAGGCGCTGAGCGCGATCAGGCCCTCGGTATGGGCGCTGAGCAGCTCCGTATCCACGCGGGGATGGTAGTAGAAGCCCTCCAGGTGAGCCTGGCTGACGATCTTTAACAGGTTGCGGTAGCCGGTTAGGTTCTCGGCCAGCAAGGTCAGATGTTGGACAGCCCGGGCCTGGGGGCCCGAGCGGTCGAGACGACTGCCGGATGTAACGTAAACCTCGCAGCCGATGATCGGCTTTACCCCGACATCCCGGCAGGCCTTGTAGAAGTCAATCGCGCCGTACATAACGCCGTGGTCGGTCATCGCCACAGCCGGCATACCAAGCTCGACGACGCGCTGGACCAGATCCCTAAGGCGGCAGGCACCATCGAGGAGACTGTACTCGGTGTGGACGTGCAGATGGACGAACTGCTCAGCCATTGCTGCTTACACCCGTTTGCTGCGTAGTGTGCTGTCTCTTCCAGTGCGCGAGAGGTCCTTGACCTATCAGAATGTGCGCTTGCCGTGGGCACAGACCCCCGTCGGGGCAAGGGTGCCCCTACCCAATAGTCATCGGTAGCGCAGGCCTGCGCGGCGCTGTGTGGCTCTCGGGCAGTTTCGCGGCCTACCAGTAGGCGCGACATTCCTGTCGCGACTGGAGCAGGGGTGGCAAACCCGTCTCACTGTGAACGCCGATACGCCTGTCCCCCCAGTGAATAAGGGCTCAGCGGCCCCCTCGCAAGCGGCGGCTGCGCCCAGGAGCAGGCGAAGCAGTCGGCGGCGGTGCCGAGCCGCTCCCCTCTCTAACCTGCGCCTCCCGCCCGGCCGGTTCCTCAGGCTCTGCTGACTCGACCGGCTCGGCTGGCTCAGCTTCCTCGGCTTCCTCCGCCTCGACGGCTTCCTCAGCTTCGGCTTCTTCTTCGGGCTGCTCGATCACAGTCGTCGTAACGCCGACCTTCTCCTGAAGCTCGCCGAGCATGACGTCGAGCTGATCCAGCTCCGCCACGACCACCGGCCAGGCCCGACGGTTGAGCGCTTCTTCAGCGCCCCGGGCGCCGGCGACGAGGCCGTCAAGCATCCTCACGGTAGTGTCAGCTCGGAGCTGCTTGAGTATCTCCAGCATCTGTGGGCCGGCTTCTTCGAGCCGCTGCTGGTCCACGCTGGTCTTGGCGCGTTCGACCGCCTTGACCACCTCCGGCACCAGCGGGGCCGGCGCCTGCATGGCCGTGTCAATAGCCGCGAGTAGCGAGGCCGAGGCAGCATTAGCTGCGTCCTGAGCAGGGAGATTGTTTATCGCCACCAGTGCGCGCTCGAGGTGCTGGGCGATGGCCGCCGCTGGGAGCTCAGCGCGTAGCGCGCCCACCGTCGGATGCAAACGGTGCAGCCGCGCCGCGGTGGGCTCGGCTTCTCTGCTGGTGGCGGCGCTGCGCGCGGCGGCGACAAGCGCCTTGGCTACCTGGAGGTCATCATCAATGGCGGTCACCCCCCGCGGAGCCTGCTCGAGCGCTTCGCGCCGACGGGCCTCCTCGGCTAACTGTTCGAGAGTGCTGCCGGTCTGCTTGGTATAGTCCAGGATCTCTTCGAGGAGCTGTTGCTGCTCGGTAGATACCTGGGGAAGCTGCGGCTCAGGGGTGACAGCAGGGGTGATAGCAACGGTGCGGTCTTCGGGCCGGCAGCCAACCACAAGGAGACATACAACTACGACGAAGACAGAACCCACGGTACGCATAGTCAACACCCTCCCGTTGAGGTGGTCACGTCCAGCGATGTACTCCTAATAATAGCAGTATGGAGGGCGCTTGGCAAGGAGGATTTTTGCAACCAGTTTTCGGCGCAGTCGGGGAGCGCATCCACCGCATCTGCACGGGCAAGCAGGCGGTGGCGAGGGAGTGGGCAGCATTGACAGCCGGGGGCGGCTGTGCTATACTCGCCCAACACGATACGGTGGGAGGGGGCCAGGGAACCTGCCTGCGGGCGAGGGCAGGTTTTTGCTTGCGGGGTATCATTGTTGCGAACAGGGGCCGGGCAGATGGGCCGCCGCCGCTGGACGCGGGAGCAGATAATCGCGGAGATAATAGACCTGCATGAGGCCAGCGAGCCGCTCACTGTGGCCAATATGCGTCGGCTGGGTTACGGTGGCATGGTTGCAGCAGTGTACCGGCAGCAGAGTCTGGGCAGTTGGCCGGCAGCGGTCGCGGCGGCGGGGTTGGACCGCGAGCAGGCTGCGCCCCGGCAGCGCAGGTGGACTCGTGAGCGCATTGTCGCCCAGATCCGGCAGTTCCATGCCCAGTCCGAAGAGCTGTCCTACAGCAATATCAAGCGCCTCTGCCCCTACCTGCTGGTGGCAGCGCGGCAGCCGCGCAATTTCGGGAGCTGGCGGGCGGCAGTGGAGGCGGCCGGGCTGGATTACCGGGGCATCGCCCGGCGCAAACGTTCTGCGGGGCGCAGGCAGGAAAGAGGGGAACCGGAGGCGAATTAACTCTTGCGCAGAGCCTAACCCGGCGTAAGGCAGGGATTTATGATGGCAGTGCAAATGTTTGTCCACCAGGTTCTCATAGATTTTCGGGGCAATGCCCTGATCGTACTGGCCGACGAGCAAACCGAGCGCCTACTGCGCATACTGATCGGGCCGTGTGAGGCCCGCGCGATCGCCCAGGTTCTGAAGGGCGAGGAGATGGAGCGCCCGATGACCCACGACCTCTTCGCTGCGGTCATCACCGGCCTCGGTTACGAGCTGCGGCGAGTGACCATAACCAAGCTGGAAGAAGACACCTTTTTCGCGTCACTGGCCCTGGAGGACTCGACCCTGACGGTAGATATTGACGCCCGGCCCAGCGATGCCATTGCCCTGGCGCTGCGCACCGGCTCACCGATATACGTAGATGAGGAGGTCCTGGATCGAGCGGGGGTATCCGCGGCCGAGATGCACGAGGAAGCCGACGAGATCGAGCGCTTCAAGGACCTGATGCGCGATGTTGACGTTCCCGATTCGATTATTGACCGCGATATCCTGCCTCACGAGGACGAAGATACGGAGGACGAGCAGTGAATCAACAGCGATCACCAAGAGCCCTAAGGTGGTTCCTTGGCATTCTCATCGGTCTTATCTTGATCGGGTGGCTGGCCAACGTCTACAGCGACTACCTGTGGATGCAGTCGGTAGATCAAGCGCCGGTCTTTGTGAAGATTATCACCACGAAGCTGATTCTGGCGATTATCGTCGGCGCGATCTTTTTCGCCTGGTTCTATGTCAACCTGCGCATTGCTCGTCGGCCCCTCCCTGCGGACGTCACCTTCGTGGGGCGGCGGCTGCTGCCCGACGAGGAGCGCCAGGAGATTGAGAAGTACGCCGACCGGGCGTTGCTGATCTTCGCGCTCGTGGCCGCGCTGATGGCCGCCCTGCTGGCCAGCGGCCGGTGGCGAGATTACCTGTTGTTTACCAACGCCGTGGATTTCGGCGTTTCTGATCCCGAGCTGGGCCTCGATGTGGGCTTCTACGTCTTCAAGCTGACCTTCTGGCAGTATATCTTGCGTTCGCTGCTTTACGGCACAATCATCGCCTTCGTGGTGAGCTTGCTGGTTCATCTGTACCAGGAGACGATCCGACTCGTGGGCAATACAGTCCACGCTATGCCCACAGCCCGTAAGCATCTGTTCTCACTGCTGGCTCTGGCCCTGTTTATCAAGATTTACGACTACCGCCTGATGCAGTTCAACCTGATGTACTCCACCCGCAGCCAGAGCTTCTTCGGCGCTTCCTACGCCGACTTGCACGCTAAGTTCCCCGTGCTCTACATCATGATGGTGGCAGCTTTGCTCGCAGGCATCCTGCTACTGGTCTGCATCCGCCAGCGCGGGTTCAAACTGGCTGGCTGGACCATGGGCGTACTGCTGGCGGTGTCACTGCTGGCCGGCTCGGTTTACCCGGCACTGATCCAGCAGCTCGTCGTGAAACCGAATGAACTGGCCGCCGAAACGAAGTACATGGAACACAACATCCGCGCAACTAACGATGCCTACGGGCTGAGCGACGTCAAGATTGGACCATTCCCCGAACAGCAACCTTTGAGCGCGGCGATTATCCGCAAAAACCAGGAGACAATTAAGAGCATCCGGCTGTGGGACCACCGGCCCCTCGAAACCACCTACGACCAGCAACAGGGGCTGCGTCCTTACTACAAGTTCGCGGACGTGGACGTGGACCGTTACACCGTAAACGGGGAATATCGGCAGGTAATGCTCTCGGCCCGGCAGCTCAATTACGCCGGATTACCCCCGAAGAGTCAGACCTGGGTCAATAGGTACCTGACCTATACCCACGGATACGGCCTGTGTATGTCGCCGGTACACGAATCGGCTAACGGCGGGCTGCCTCGCCTCTGGATCAAAGACCTCCCCCCAGAGCCAGAAAGCGGTTACGACGAGCTGAAGGTCGAGCGCGCAGGCCTATACTATATGGCCAAGCACCGCCCTCGCCTGATCGAGCTTATCGCCCCCCCCGAGCACCGGCCGGCTCCGCCGGACGTCCACGAGCCCGGTGGCCCCGAAGCAGGAATGGCATACGAAGAGCCCGCACCCTCGGCGGGCTCCCGGACGGTGCACGTTGAGCAGACCCCCTACGCCATCGTCAACACCAAGAATCCCGAGCTGGATTATTCTCAAACTAAAACCGGCCAAAACGTTATGACCAACTACGCCGGCACCGGTGGTGTCTCCCTCGGCGGCCTGCTCCGGCGCCTGGTCTTTGCCATACGCTTCAAGGACAGAAACATCTTGCTCACCCCCCAGCTTAAGCCGGAAAGCAAGATCCAGATGAACCGCTATGTCCCCGACCGGCTTTACGCCATCACGCCCTTCCCGGTAATCGTCTATGACCCGGACCCTTACCTGATCCTGGTGGATGGCCAGCTCAAGTGGATCTGCGATGCCTACACGATCTCGCGTATGTATCCGTACTCGACCCGAATGCCGCCGGAGCTCGGGTCACTCAACTACATGCGTAATTCGGTCAAAGTCGTTGTAGATGCCTACAACGGCAAGCCTACCTTTTACGTCTTTGACGAAACCGACCCGGTCCTGCAGTGCTACCGCAAGATCTTCCCGACGCTGTTTACCGACGCCGCGCAGATGCCTGCGGAAATACGCAAGCACATCCGCTATCCCCAGCTTCTCTTCCGGGTGCAGGCGGAAACCTACGCCCGCTATCATATGAAGGACGTGGGCACCTTCTACAACAACGAAGATGAGTGGGCGATCCCGCCCGAGTTGTACGCGGGCTACCAACGATCCATGGAAGCTTACTACATCATTCTCAAGCTCCCCGGTGAAGACAGGGCCGAGTTCATCCAGATGATCCCCCTGGTCCTCAAACGCCGGGAGGACAAGAACCTGGTGGCGTGGATGGCCGCGCGCTCCGACGCGCCGAACTACGGCGAACTGCTCGTCTACCAGTTTGGCGCCGCCGCGTCGTTCACCGGGCCGATGCAGTTCGAAGCACTCGTTGACCAGAGCCCAGCCATATCTGAGAAGCTGAGCTTGTGGGACCAGCGCGGTTCGGAGGTCATCCGCGGCAACACCCTGGTCATCCCCATCGAACAGTCGCTGCTGTACGTCGAGCCGATCTACCTGGTTTCCACCGAGACGCCCTTTCCGGTCCTCCACCGGGTGGTCGTCGCCACAGGGAACAAGCTGGTAATGGAGCCGACGCTCGAGGAAGCCCTGGCCAAGCTGTTCGGCCCGGCCGCGCGCGTCACCCCAACCGCAGCGCCACCGACGCCACGGCCGGCGGTGCCCGGACTACCCCGGGCGGCTGCGCCCGACGAGGCTATGCAGAAGGCGCTGCGACTGCTGACCGAAGCCGACCAAGTACGGCTTCGCGGTGACTTCGGCGGCTATCAGCGCAAGGTCGAGGAGGCCAGGCGTATACTTGAAGAGGCCGCACCCACTCGCTAGGGCGCCTCTTATGGAGTGGCGAGATGACCCAGCGTGCTAGCCTGGCCGCAGTCATTTTCGACTTCGACGGGACGCTCGCCGATACCAATATTGACTTCGCCGAGATGCGCCACCGCGTGGTTGACCACCTCCGCACCTGGGGCCTGTACCAGCCAGGCATAGAAGCGACGTGCTACATCCTGGAGATAGTGGACTGGGGCCGCCAGCACCTCACCGACCGCCCGCTGGAACTGGAGCGCTACGACCGCGAAGTGCAGCAGCTTATGGAGGAGGTCGAGCTGGTATATACCAGCCGCGCGCAGCTCTTCCCCGGCGTCGCCGAGAGCCTCAGCCGACTTGCGGCTGCGGGCATCAAGATCGGCATCATCACCCGCAACTGCCGGCGCGGCGTCGGCTCGGTGCTCGACCGCCATCCCCTGCCCTACGACGCGCTCATCACCCGCGACGACCTGCGCAATGTCAAGCCGCACCCGGAGCACCTCGCGCGCGCCCTGGCCGAGCTGGAGGTGCCGCCCGAGCACGCGCTGATGGTCGGGGATCACCCGACGGACATTGAGGTGGGCCAGGCGCTGGGCGTGCGCACCTGCGGCGTGCTGACTGCGCAGACTACCCTCCAGGAGTTTCACGACCTCGGCGCTGATTTCGCGTTCCGGGACGTACCTGCCCTGGTCGAATTCATCCTGGACCACAAACTGCTATGAACGGCCCGCCGCTTCCCACCGGCAAGCTGTCCTTGGAGCTGCTGTCGGACCTGCTCAGCTTCCTGAATACTGACGACGCCTCGGTCGTGGTCGGCCCCGGCGTGGGCCAGGATGTCGCCATCCTCGACGTCGGCGCGGACGACTACCTCGTGATCACCTGCGACCCAATCACCTTCGCCACCGACGCGCTGGGCTACTACGCGGTCTGCGTCAACGTCAACGACATCGCCACCAGCGGCGGCGCCCCCCGCTGGATGCTGAGCACGCTGCTCCTGCCGGCGGGCGCGACCGACGAGGCAATGGTACGCGATATCTGGCAGCAACTTGAGCGGGCCGCCGCGCAAGTCGGCGTGCTGCTGATCGGCGGGCATACCGAGGTCACGGAGAGCGTCCAGATGCCCGTGGTCAGTGGGATGATGATCGGCACCGTCGGCAAAGACAGCTACGTCACCGCCGCGGGCGCGCAGGTCGGCGACGCAATCGTCCTGCTCGGCCAGGCACCGGTGGAGGGGACGGCGCTGCTCGCGCGGGAACTGGGCGACCGGCTGCGGGACGAGGGCTTCTCCGCTGAAGACATCGAGCAAGCCGCCGGGATGCTCTTTGACCCGGGCATCTGTGTCATGGATTATGCAAGATTAGC
>JALGTU010000139.1 GCA_029821195.1 Candidatus Zipacnadia bacterium | reverse complement strand
CAGAGTCGAGAGGCACATGGCTCAGGTTCGTGCGTGGTCCGCTGGACGGGGCTGGTAGTTGGACCCACCAGTACGGCGACCCGGGCAATACCGCATCATCAAATGACCAGCTCGTGAAATGCCCCTTGCGAGTGTTGTGGTATGGTGAACCAGGGCCCGATAAAGTCCCCAGTCGCCACTTGCGCAACGCCGCTCCCCTCTCGATCAATGGTCGTGTGTTTCTCCAGGGCATCAACCGCATCATCTGTTTCGACGCCTACAACGGCTTTAGGTACTGGGAGCGGGAAATCCCGGGTGCATACCGTGTCCGCATGGCGCGGGAGTGCAGCAACCTGGTCTGCAACGAGAACAACCTCTTCGTCGCTACCGGCTCGAAGTGTCTGCGTCTGGCCGCTGCCACCGGCGAGACTGAAGCTACATATGAGGCACCGGCCGGCGCGGACGCAAGCGACCGTACGTGGGCCTATGTCGCCGTCGTGGGTAACCTGCTCTTCGGCAGCACCTCAGCCCAATCCCAATTCAGCGACTCGGTGTTCGCCGTAGATTGGCAGACGGGAAAGCGCTGCTGGGTTCACCACGGCAAGAATATCAGGAACAATACCATTGCCCTGGGCGAGGGCCGCATCTTCTTTGCCGACGATCGCGCGACAAGCGAGCAGCGGCGGGCGGCGCCGACAGGTACCAGAGGCCCTTTTCGGTCGGGAAGATATGCACGCTGCGTTCGAGCAGCGCCCGGCGGAAGCGCAGGCATGGTGCACTTCGGCACGTCGTTCGCAGACGTCGGCCAAGAGGCGTTCCATGGTTTCAGAATCTGAGTTGAGCTACTCCAGCACGTAAGCCGCCACCTCGCCGGGCGGAAGCTCCAGTTCGATGGCCTGCCCCGGCACCACGCGCTGCCCCGAGTAGTACTCCGTCGCCTGCGTGAAACCTGTCTGCGGCAGGTGGAAACTGTAGCTTTTCGCTTTGCCGGTCTCATTCATAATCGCCACCAAGTACTTGCCGTTGTATTCACGCACCGCTGAATCGGGCAGATTGGCCTCGCCCAACTCGCCCCACTGCTCGAGGAACTTGCCGTACAGGAAGATGTCTTCGTAATCGGCGGCGAGGCGACTGACGTCGGCAATGGCGTGGTAACAACGGCCGTCCAGAGCGTGCCGGTCGTAGAACAGCACTCCGGCTGTGCAGTCGGTCAGCCGCCGCAGGACCCTCGCCTTGGTCCAGATAATCACCGGCCGGTCCTCGGTCAAACGATACGGGTTGATGATGATGCCCACCATTAGCGGGATATCGCCGAGCGCCTCCCTGGTGCTCCGCAGCCGTGCGCTACCGCGCCCGTAGCCACAGGAGGCCACATCTATCGCCTTCAGCCTACCGATCGCCTCCCAGTCCACACTGTACTTCTCCTGCGTGGTGCGCGACTGGTAGCCCGAGTAGACCTGGAACTGGGTGCCGGGGCGGAGGCGATGGATGGCTTCCTTCATCTTCAAGCAGATCTCAGCGAAACGCTGGCCGATGAAGCTCAGCCATTGGTCGTAATACTGGTCCTTGATCGTCTCGGGCGTAAGGTCGGCGGGATCAATGCCGAGCTGCGCAAACTCCGCGAACTCGCGCAGATACCGTTCATCGTAGCTGGCCATGTAGCCGGTCAGTGAGTTGGTCTCGACATCCCAGATGATCGAGTCCGGCTCGTGCCGAGCGAGCAGCTCTCCGAGCGCCTCTTCTACCGCCGGCCAGCCCTCTTGTAGCCAATATGCGGGACTGAGGATTCGCTCGCTACGCTTGCCGTCAAGAGTGACCTGGGCGTGCTCCGGGTGCGCCTTGACATAGCCCTTCGCCTGGTCGGCATGGAAGTGTACGACCCGTCGCAGGTTGTACGGCTCGGACAGCGCAGGTTCATCACCCCCAGAGCGCTCGTTGAAGCCCGCCTGCTGGGCGGCAGCGAAACAGACTTCGCGCATGGCGTGGTCGTCCATGCGGTCCACCCCGCTCATCCAGAACTGCCAGCGCAGCTTCTGAGGCTGTTTGCCATCCAGCGGCGGCAGGACCTTCAGGGGCACATACTGGGGAGCCTCGATCACAGCGCCTTGCTCGGCCTCCAACCAGTAGGCTATCTGCAGGCTGCTATCCTCTGCCGGCATCTCGTTGGCGCGCACGAAGACGTCCAGCATATCGAACATGTAGTGCCCGTAATCATACTTCACCGGTTTGTCGGCGCTTATCACCCAGAGCGAATACTCTTCACCGTCAAGCATCCGTGTGCCGATCTTTTGTGCAGTGTAAACGGGCAGGTGCTTGACGAACTGGTGATAGAAGCCGGTAGCACCGAGCAGCTCCAGACCTGGGGGCAGCGCGATATGAAGCCGCCAGTCGTGCAAAAGGCGATCGGGAATGCCCGGCTTGGGGAAGACCAGAGCCTGGGGACAGTACTGGGCGAGGTGCAGATATGGTGCGGGTTTGGGCCACAGCCGCGACTGGCGGCATAGCAGCGTCTTGCGCACCGTCACCGGGCCGGCTTCTGCGCCGATGAGCCTGGCGCCGGGCAGAGTGCTGTCGCCCAGAACCGCCGCCCGCGGCAGCTCAGTATCATCGAACGCAGGCGAGTGGAAATCATCCGGCGGCTCCGCGCCCGCCATTACCCAGGAGCCATCTGACGCCAGAGTCATCCCCTGGAACTCACCGGCAAAAGCGCCTGAGCCGCATTCAAAGGTGATGCTTACCACGTTTGTGCCCTTACTCAGCGACAGCGACACCTGTTCTGCGCCGCCGCTGCCACTGGCCACCTCGACCCCGTTTACGTGCGCCTGCCACCGGCCGTCTGTGGCGATTTGCAGCGTCGCCGTGGACGCTTCGACCACTCGAGCCATCTCTGCACTCAGGTACAGCGGCTGGAGAGTAGCCGCATCCAGCACATCCGTAGTGAATACGACCCGGCCCCCTTCTGCGATGTCGAAGTCCAGTTCGTGTTGTGCACCGGTACGCCAGATGCCAAACTCCTTGCGGGGGACACCATCATCGCCTGACTGCCAGCCCGCCATCAGGCTGAGGGGCAAGCTCCCCGCGCTGGCGACCGCTTTGAGTACATTGGCGCCTGGGTTCAAGCGCGCCGGGATATCCACCGTCAATCCTACAGGCTCAGCTACGAAGCGCAAGTAGCCGAAAGTGTCGGGCACATGGAAGCCGAGGGTGGTCGGATTCCACGCGCTCTTGTCTCTCCCCTTGGCTCCCTGGCGGCCCACGCACGCGCGCCAGACGCCCGAATCAGGCGGGGAGTAAAGCCCGGTCCAGGGCAGGGCCATTTCCACTTCCCAGAAGCCGTCGCCGATACTGGCAGCAGCCTGAAGCGGGGGGCTGTGCGATTCGTCACGTCCCCCCCACGGCTGGGCAATGGACGCCCGGGCATCATTGACCGCGCCGTTGGCATTGACCCAGAAGTCGTACAGGTCATCACCCCCGGGCGGCTGGAGGATCAAACAGACGCATTCGTCTTCCCACACTCGCGCGTCGCGCTGGGTATGCCGCTTACGAAAGTCATCCAGCCGGTTCAATCTCGGATCGAGAATCGGCTGAACGCAGTGAAACCGCACATACAGGTTCTCATCATCCCACAGCATCGCCGCAGTCGTGGCATTCTTTGCGGGCGCGCCCTCTTCCCCAACCACGAACGGCTGGATTGCAATAGCCTGCTGCCAGGCAGCATCGTCAGTCTTCCCGTCAATAACGGGAGGGGCGATCGCCCGGCCCACTGCCACAAAAGGTCGCTGATCGAAGGGGGCCAGGGCGTCGAGTTCGTCGTCCGACAGCTCTATCTCGGTACTGACAACAACCGAGTCGAGAATCGTCATCTCGCTGGAGCCGCGGCCCCGTGTCTGGTAGACAGCAAAGGAGTCGCCCATTTCGGCTCCAGTCAGCGGGCCTAGCCTCACCCACTGCCAGCCGTCCTGCTTGATTTTCTGGATAGCCAGGACCTGCTTATCGCCGCCGTTGCGGGTCTGGAGCCTCACCTCGTCACCAGTGAAAGCCTTGACACGGGCATAGATGCGCACCGGCCGCGTCGTCTGCGGGAAGGGCATAAACTCGGTGGCCAGCCAGTAGGTATGGGCCTGGCACTTGCCCCCGTAAGCTTGAGCATCGCGGGTGAGCCATCTATCTTGCCAGACCCAGTCTTCGGCCTCAAAGCGCACGGGCGGCACTGCGCTATCCTTCAGAGGCGGCACGTCACGCTTGATGACCTTCACGTCGTCAATCTGGAAGAGCGCCTGCTGGGGTTTGGCCGGGATGAAGAAGTGCACGACCAGGTTGTGGTCCTGGGCCCGCAGCACCTTGCTCACCTGGACCTGCCGCCACTGATCGGTGAGCTCGAATGATCTGCCGTGAAGCCACATAGGGCCGGCGCTCACTGAAAGCTGCATCTCGCCGCGGCCGCGGACCTGGGCGGATACCGTGTAGACCCGGCCCCCCTGGAGCTTGCTCAGACTGAAGTGCGGCCCGGCCAGCGCTGGCCCGCTGGGGATCTGCGCCTGGAGGAAGTTCCGGCCGTCCGCCGCATCACCGGTCGCCACCGAAAGCTGAGCCTGGGGCGGCTTCTTCTGGTAGACGGCCCAGCCCGCCGACCCCTGCTCAAACGACTGTGAATAGACCAGCTCATCAGCCACCGCCCACGTACCAACAAGGGCGAGACCGATGGTAATACCTGCGACGGTCCGCAACAAACGATACATGCTACACCTCGCAACTATCGGATTGGATGCAGTACACTGTTGGGCTGACAAGCGCTGCATTGCCGCTCCCGCGACTCAGGGCACCAGCTTTGCCCGACCGTAGTACCGGGGATCGTAGGCGAATCTCGGTGTCCCGCGTTCACTGCCGGTCGCGTGCCAGGCATAGGCGTATGCCTTAGCGCCCGAGCGCATCCGGGGGATGCGGCCCTGGGTCCAGCCGCCCCAGTTGACTCGCCACTCGTTAGTCAGCGGCTCACCGAGGCTTGCTAGTGGCAGGCTAAACTCAGCGAACCAGTCGGCCCGCCACTTGAGGTGATCGTCCACGGTAGCCGCGCATTCCACCGCCGGCCGCCAGGACTTGCCGCTAGAATCGCCGGGCGCGTAGGTCTTGCCAGATGTCCCACCGTTGGGTTTCACCCGCAGCACATACCGCTTGCCCTCCGGCGAGGCGAAGATCACCTCCGAGTAAGAGTCCTTCATTAAGCTGTCAGGCTTGGCTGTGCCGCTCTTGAGGGCGAAGTAGAGACTCTCGTCATAGCGGACGCAGATCCCCCAGCCGTGATTGGGGTCTTCCTGGCCGCCCCGGCCGGCATATTTGGGCCCCGTGAAGTAGCCCCACGACTGGCCCACCCGGTAGAAATCCACTTTGGGCTTATCGGCCCACACCGCGTCGGATAGGTCACCATCTATCACTGGCGCTTCGCTGACTGTCCTGATCTCGAGGGTCTCGGGCTCGGCCATCTGCTTCTGGCGGGTGTACCAGGGCATGTAGTCGTAGATTAGGGCATCAAGCCGCTGGGCATAGACGCTGTCGTCTTCTACCTTCCTGCGGGCGTGGTTCAGCATGCTCATAAGCTCGCCCACATACTCGTAGTTGTTGACCCGAGGGTCGCGGTAGGCCAGGCCCTTGTCCCACTGGCGCATCTGCCGCTCGTAGAACATCTTCATCGTCGCCGCCGCCGGGCCGTAGAACTTGTCATAGTATTCGTTGAGCATCTCGTCGAGGTCCTGGTCAGCATCCAGCAGGAACTTGATCTGCACGTAGTGATTGATGTGATCCATGGCCAGGTATTGCCCGGTCTGGGGAAGGCTGCCCTCAGCCGTCTCCATGAACACGCCTTCGAGGCCGCGTTTCTTGTACTCTTGGATGTGGTGGGCCATTCCGTGCGGCCAGATGATGGCCTCCGGGTTGTACCAGATGTGGTGGACGCCATACTCCCAGGTGACCAGGTGGTCCACGCGCTTGGCCCACTCATCAATGCGGTGGAGTGTCCGTTGCTGCTCGCTTTCAGTCGCCGGCCAGTCCAGGGCGATCTGGATGCCCACGTTGTCGGGGAACGTTACGCCCTGCGGCGGCAGGCAGTACGAGCCGTACGCGCAGTTGGTGACCCGGATTTGCGGGGCCTTGACCTTCAGAATATTGGCGACCTTGACAAATAGCCGCCAGACGTAGTCGCCACATTCGTTCATAAACCAATAGGTGGCCAGCCCGGCCTCGCGCTGTTGGGCCGTCACTTCCGCTTGTTTCTTACCCATCTCGACATAGGGTCGGCAGCGCTCGCACTGGCACATGCGGCCCATCCGATAACCGTCCCACGGCATCACTGGGCCGGAGGCGCCATCAATAAGGTTGCGCTTTTCGAACTCCTCGATGACGTAATCCGCAACGTAGTCGGCGAAGCCGGGGGCATTGAAACAGAGGTACTCGTTACTGCGCTTGCCCTCGCCGACATCGGCGAAGAACTCGGGGTGGCCCCCTTCGTCGCGCAGCTTCTTGGCAATCCCCTGGAAGGTGTGGTTGGCCCAGGTCGCATCGCGGGCGGTTCCGGCGCCGATCCGGTGCATCCAGTCGTTGTACTCGCCCCACCAGCCACCGGGCGTGGACGGGTAGCGGCCGGCCCTACGCGTAACAAAGTCA
>JALGTU010000138.1 GCA_029821195.1 Candidatus Zipacnadia bacterium | reverse complement strand
TTGCGCCGGTCATTGAGCAGCTCGTTCGTTTGGAAGGCGACCCGGGCGCGGAGGAATTCGTCGAGCATATCACGTTGCGCGGCCTGACCTTCAGCCATTCGGCGTGGACCTTCGCCCCAGATGGTTACCCTGGCCACCAGTCGGAATCCGGTCTGTCCGCGGCAATCTATGCGCATGGCACCCATAGTTGCGCTATCGAAGACTCTGAGATCGCCCATATCGGTCTCTACGCGATCGAGTTTGGACGTGGCTGCCGCAATAACCGCATTGTGGGCAACCGCATCCACGACATCGGGGCTGGTGGCATCAAGATAGGGGAGGGGAAGCTCCGCGAACCAGAAGCTGAGCAGACCGGTGGCAATGTTGTGACCGACAATTACATCTACGACCTGGGGAACGTCTTTCTGTGCGGTGTAGGCGTGCTGGTGCGGCAGAGCGGTGGCAATGTCGTCTCGCACAACGAAATCCGCGACCTCAACTACACCGGTATCTCCGTGGGCTGGACCTGGGGATATGGGCCGAGCCTGGCGGGAGATAATATCATCGAGTACAACCACATCTACAATATCGGCCGGGGTCTGCTCAGTGACATGGGCGGCATTTACACGCTGGGGCTCCAGCCCGGCACCAGGCTGCGCTACAATCTGATCCACGACGTCGAGTCATACAGTTACGGCGGCTGGGGCCTGTATACCGACGAAGGCAGCACTGATATACTGCTCGAGAACAACGTGGTCTACAATACCAAGACCGGCGGCTTTCATCAGCACTACGGCCGCGACAACATCATCCGCAACAATATCTTTGCCTTCTCCCGGGAAGGGCAGATCATTCGCAGCCGCGAAGAGGACCACGTCTCGTTCACTTTCGAGAGGAATATTGTTTATTTCGACACCGGCAAGCTGCTGGGCGGTAGATGGACGAACGGCAACTTCCGACTCGATAACAACTTGTACTGGGACACTTCCGGTGCGGAGCTGGATTTCGTGGGCAAAACACTGGTGCAGTGGCAGGCACAGGGGTATGATCAACACTCGCTCATCGCCGATCCACTGTTTGTGGACCCCGAGAACCGGGACTTTACGCTCCAGCCTGATTCCCCAGCTTTCGAGCTGGGCTTTGAACCAATTGACTTAAGCAATGTCGGCCCTCGCGCTCCCGAGGACCGCCAAAAGGAGGAATGAGTTGTGAAGCGTTACGGTATGATAATCGGTCTCAAGCCCGAGCGGCTGGAAGAGTACAAGCAAGCACACCGCAACGTCTGGCCGGAGGTCCTGGCGATGATCGAGGAGGCCAACATCCGCAACTACACCATCTTCTACCACGATGGCATGCTCTTCAGCTACTTCGAGTATATCGGGGATGACTACGAGGCGGATATGGCGAAGATCGCCGCTAACCCCAGGACGCAGGAGTGGTGGGAGTGGATAGACCCGATGCAGGTGCCGCTGGACGGCAAGTCGCGCGAAGAAGGTGGCGAGTGGTGGACGACGATCGAGGAAGTCTTCCACGTGGATTGACCGATCAGGCAGGCAAAGCTCGCTGGTAGGACGAATCACCCAGAGCATCAGCACATGTCAGGGGTATTATGAACTCACGCGAACGTGTCCTGGCCGCAATCAATCTGGAGAAGCCCGACCGCGTCCCCACCGATATCTGGGCGACGGGCGAGGTCTGGGAGAAACTGCGCCTGCACTTCGGTGCGGATGCCGATCTCTACTCGATTTTGCACATTGATGGCATCGCTAACCTGACGCCGAAATATGTTGGCCCACCCTTGCCTGAGATGCCGGAGGGCGAAACAGTCAACTACTGGGGCCTGCGCCACCGGACCATGGACTACGGCACCGGCGTCTATATGGAGCAGTATTTCTACCCACTGGCTAAGGCCAAGACGATTGCTGATGTCGAGCAGTACCAGTGGCCCAGCGCGGACTGGTTCGACTATAAGGAGATGATTCCCAGGGCGAAGGCTGCCCGCGAAAAGCAGGCGGTAATGGCTGGCTATATGGCCCCCTTTTACTACCACAACCTCCTGCGGGGCCTGGCACAGTCACTGATGGATCCCTATGATGATGCCGAGTTGACCCACCATATCATTAAGCGCATCAGCGACTTCTTCTATGAGTATCACCTGCGCATATTCGAGACCTGCGGGGGACTGATTGATGTCTCCCAGGTGACCGACGACTTCGGCAGCCAGACCGGCCTGCTGATCAGCCTGGAGACCTTCCGCACCTTATATCGCCCGCAGATGCAGCGCTTTATTGACCTATGTCACAGCTTCGGCATCAAGGTCTTCCATCACGATGACGGGGCGATCCGGCCGCTCCTGCCCGACCTTGTGGAGATGGGCATTGACATCCTCAACCCCATCCAGCACCAATGTCCGGGCATGGAGATGGAGGGCCTCAAGCGCGATTTCGGCCAGGATATCTGCTTCCACGGCGCTATTGACAACCAGGAGATACTCCCCTTCGGCAGTCCCGAGGAGGTCCGCGCCGAGGTCCGCCACGCTATTGATGCCCTGGCCAGCGACGGCACCGGCTACATCCTGGCCCCCTGTCACAATATCCAGGCGGTCACATCCGTGGAGAGCGTAATTGCGATGTACGACGAGGCCCACAACTACGGGAAGCTCTGAGCGCTATCCGAACGAAGAGTCATAACTATGATTGACATTCATACGCACTTGAACATTACCGGGCGCCTGCCCGGCGATGCCCCGCCCTTGATCGTCGAGCAGCTCATTGACCGGATGAACCGGGAGGGTGTTGACCAGTCCTGTTTGCTGCCCTGCGAGAGCCCGGAGGTCGCGGCCCGAGGGTTCATTCACGAGGAGGCCTTCGCGGCACACCAGAGGTATCCCGAGCGGCTCATCCTGTTCATCTCGCCCGATCCGCGCAACGGCGCGTGCCTCAAGCTGATGGATCACTGGGCCGCCGCCTACGATGTCAGGGGCTTTGGCGAGTTAAAGAATGGCCTGGCCTTCGACGACCCGCTGCACAAGCAGATATACGCCAAGTGCAACGAGTTGGGGCTGCCGCTGCTCTTTCACAGCGACCCGACCCTGTGCTGGGACGAGGTGGGCCTGCCGCGCCTGGAGGCCTGCCTCCAGGAGTTTCCCAACGTCAACTTCATCGGCCACGGGCCCGGCTGGTGAGCGGCGATCAGTGCCGATGACGACCGCAGCGGCGGCTATCCCAAGAAGCCTATCAGGCCAACAGGCGCAATTGACCGGCTGCTGGGCGAGTACGACAATCTCTACGCCGACATTTCGGCAGGCTCCGGCCACAACGCGCTGACCCGCGATCCCGACTTCACGGTCGGATTCCTCGAGCGGCACTCGAGCAAGCTGCTCTTTGGGACGGACTATCTGCGTCCTGGCCAGGAGCTGCGCCAATTCGAGTGGCTGCGCACCGCGCCGCTCAGTAGCGAACAGCGCGAGGCCATCGCTGACGGCAATGCGCGGCGGATTCTGAACCTGGAGTGAACGGTGGGCTTGGCAATCACGCGGCACTGACGCTGCCAGGCAATACGACTGACAGGTCCGGGCGCGCTGTCTGCCGAGCGCACTGGCCCGCGCTACTCGGCCACCAGCCCCGGGTCCTGGATTATCTGGTAACTGTGCGTCAGCCCGGTTTCCTCGCCGGGGGCCAGTTCTGCCGACTTCGCGCGCAGTTCCAGGACCACGTGTTCCTCTCCGGCATAGGTATGGACTAGGTGCAGTTGATCCCGCTCGAATCTGTTAACCACACCCGTACCGCTGACCTCATCCCATACCGTGCAGCTTCCCTTGGGCATCGCCCGGCCCAGCCACCACTGATGCGGCTTAGACCACTCAGCTAGCCGCAACGTAAGGCCTTTATCATCGCTTCTGGTGAAGACAAGCCAGCGTTTTTCGGCCTCCCCGACCGCGAAGCTTCCGTACGCGCGCAGCGACGCGGTATACGGCTCGTCGGAGGTATTCTTCAGCTTCGAGGCAATCGTCACCATCGGCTTCTCGGCATCCAGGCTGATGGTCCGCGTGAGTGTGCAGCCATTCTCCAGCTCCGCTGACAGCGTGACACTATCGCCGCTCTGGCGGATGACGGAATACGCGTCTCCGGCTCCTGGTGCCGCGTTCTTTTCGTAGCAACGTTCCCCGTAGCGGTACTGGAGTATATCATCGGGCTTGGCCGGATCGGGTGCATAGAGGAAGTTCTTGGCCAGGCCGCGGTCGTAGATCATATCAATGCGCCCGCCCAGCGCCGGAATTATCCGCACCGCCAGGCTGGGGCTTTTGAGCATTATCGTCTCGAACTCCTTGACCTCCGTGTCCAGACCACTCCGCCATCTATCAATCTTAGAGCTGCCGTAGAAGCTTAGCTGTTTCTGCCCACACTCTTCAGCAATGCTCACGAGTTCTTCAATAGCCTCAAGCCAATGCCGCGACGGCGTGAAGACGATCTTATCGCCCATCCAGTATTGGATCGGATCGTAGACCGGTCCCTGCGCCACACGCGTATAGAGCACCGGCAGGCGCTGCTCGCGCACGCGCTTCGCCAATACCGGATTATCAGCTACTGCTGCTTCGGCCTCATCCAGAAGTTGTTCGCTTCGGCTGAGCATCTCATCATTCAGGTACTCGTCCTGCGGCGTCGCCCACAGGTACAGATGATAGTTATTGTCGGTGATGTAGTTCTCCCACATATTGAGGTACTCCAGCAGAGGCTCGGCTGCGGGCCCGTAGTAGGCCTCCATAAACTCCTCCTGCTCCTTACGCCAGTCCAGGTAAGGGTTCCAACTCAGTCGGGCCAGAAGGTAGGCCTGCAGCGCCCCGAATCGCCCCTCTGCCTTCGGACTGCTGCTCAACCAAATTCCCGAAAGATTTAGCCCTTTGATGCCTTTGTCCGCAAACCACTTGAGATTCGGCCCGTAAGTGTGCATTATCGGCCAGGGCATAGTGGTGTAGCGGTAGTGGGTTAGATAGTCGTAGATCCACAGATTGGGTGTTAGCTGGAGCCATTTGTCGAGCTGCTGGCGGAACGCGGCCGTGTTTGCATCATCGCTGGTAGCCATCGGCTGGCTGCGTGAGGTCGCACTAGTGCACAGCACCACAGTCACATTATCGCGCGGCTTGATGTGCTCAGGAGGCGGTTGGGTATACTGGTAGGCCAGTGTCAGAATCTGAATATCGGGAAACTCATCGGCCACAACATCTGCGATTTGATTCACGAAGTGAATGAGTGGCCCCGCTTGGCTGCCCTCCTTCTCGGCGATAGCCATACACTTGTCGCACTGGCAGTAACCGGCGTGGTCATTTTGCCCCACCCAGATGGCGTCCACGTGGCGGCCTTCGGCTGTCGCCTTGCGCAGTATTCTCAGAACGGACTGGGTGGCTATCTTCACCACCTCAGGATTAGTAAGGCACAACTGGGAGGGCAGTGTGGCGGTGCGCTTACCATTCTGTAATGAATAGTACTCCGGGTGCTCTTCGAAGTATTCCTTCGGGGGTACTAGCTCCTTGTAAAAATTGTGCACGGCACCGACGTACGTCCAGCGCCCGCCGTGGCGCTCACCCAGGGGCGGCATACCGGCGTCTATGAAGTTGCGCGCGGCCAGGTCGGCGTCCCAGTGAAAAGAGATCGGCTGCATCCGGACCCGACGGCGTTTGAAATAGGGTATCTTTCGCCTATAAACCTTGTCGGGGATTTCGATGGTGGATTGCCTGGGTATCCGGCTGACTCCCGGCGCGTACCAGCGGCAACCCAAGTATTCGGTCAGGAATTCATAGACAGCGTAGAGGGTGCCCCGTGGCCGTCCTCCCACCAGCACCAGATCCTGCTTCCACCTGGCGATTTCCAGGCCCTCCTGCCCCAGCGAGTCGAAGTCAACGCCATTGGCCGTGTCCTGAAGTTTGCTGGGCCCTACCAGTATGCGCGCGGAATCGGGAGCCTCCGCCGCCCTGACGATGGGTAGCTCTGCTCCCGAGATCTGCTCTATGAAATGCTGAAGCTCCTGCGCGGCATACTCCTCGGACGGGATTGTCTCATCGCCGATGACGATGGTGTAGTCCGATTCGCCGTCTTTGACCAGCGTCAGCGCACCAGCCGAGCTCCCCGCGCACAGCACCAGGATCGCAGCAGCTACTCCCCAGACTTTTAGCGAGCGCGAATTCATCTCCTACGCCTCCTATTCGATGGGACTTACCACTGGCAGCTTCATTATACCAGCAATACGCTCCCGCGCGCTACCGGCTGCACTCCCAGACGATGTCGCCGTCGTCGTGGCGGCGTTCTTCGAGCGGCTCGCCGCCATCGTCATCGAGATCCCGCCACAGGCTATATAGCTTAAAGCCTGCGCCCCGGGGCTGGTAGACAAAATCCTGCCCGCTGAAGGGGTCCTCAGGCAGCTCCCAGTCCAGCGTCTCTTTGAGCTTGTTCAGGCTGTCGGGGTACGACCCCTGCTCGTACTTGTACGCCTTCAGCGCCAACACCACGCGGAAGAGGCCGAGCCGGGCGATGCTGGTCTCGGCTCTTGCGTGAAACGAATCCCGGGTCCCGGCCCACTCATTGCTGAGCAGCAGAAGAGCTGGCTTAGTGGGGCTGTGCTCTTGGTCATTGTAAAACCGTTTTGCCACGCGGTATGGTTGCTGGCTGAGCTCCACGTTCCCTC
>JALGTU010000137.1 GCA_029821195.1 Candidatus Zipacnadia bacterium | reverse complement strand
TCGTCCGGGGTCGGCAACCGCCGCTCGATGTGGGGCAGGCGGCCGCGGTCTCTGCGCTTGACTGGGACGGTGACGGCGACCTGGACGTGCTGGCGGGCAACCGCCGGGGCCAGGTCCAGTTGTTCGATCGCGTGGACAGCTCCGACGACTGTCTGCTGCAGCCGGGCAAAGCGGTACGGGCAGTCAAGGGCATCGTGCAAGCTGATGGTGGATACTCCTGGCCGCGTTGCGCTGATGCCGATGGTGACGGCGATGTGGATTTATTTGTGGGCGGCGGTGCGGGTCTTGTGGAGCTGTGGATCAATTCGGGGACCTTTGTCCGGGCCGGAGCGCTGAGTGTGGCCGGGCGGGCGATTCGTACCGCTGGGCCTGCCCTCGTTGTGCCCTGCGATTACGACCGAGATGGCGACGTGGATCTGTTCGTGGGCAGCAAGCCGCAACCGGCGGCGCACGCAGCCGAAGCAACAATTCCCCCGGGCATGATAGCGTACTTCGAGAATGTGGCGGACAGCCGTCACTCGCTGCCGGTCTTTAGTAAGGGCACGTTACTGGGTATTACTATCGAACGTAGCGGCCAGCAAGCTGACTTGGACGCGATCGTGCTGGGGCCGCAGGTGGCGGAAGCACTCGATACCACTCGGGACGGTACTACGCGCTTCTTGCTGCTGGCGGATCTGGGCGTGTTCCTGTTCACTACGACAAACCCGCGCCGGGCGTACCCCTTCCTGCGGGCGGCGAGCCCGGAGTGGCGACTGCCCGCCGCGCTTGTCCCGCCAGTGTATTCTGCCTACGCCTGCAACCTTTATAACGCAGGCACGTCAGCGCTGCTGTGCGGGACCGACCAATATGGGATGGTCCTGGCCTACAGCGATTGGCTGCCCGCCCCTAATCCGTAGGCTCACAGGAACCTTCGCACTGCTCAGGGCGTCAGAGTCTTAGAGATTGATCAATGGCGTGCTCTGAGCCGAGCACTGCTTCGGACGTTTCTGGCGGACTTCCAAAGAGCAAGGTAGGGATGTATAAGTGAAAGACTTCTATTCGCGGGTGGTTCCGGTAGCCTGCCCGGTATTGGCCGTGATCGTGGTAGCAGCGTTCCTGGGCGTGGCGGGGTGTGGGGGTGGCAACACCCCCGGTACGGGTAATGGCAGCCCCGAGATAGATGATATCGTGGGGACCTGGTTGATGCATGCCACTAGTCAGACGTTGGACGGCGCCAAGGTTGACACAGAGGGCAGCGGGTATTCGGGGTGGTTAAGCTTCCATCAGGACCGAAGCTTTGAAGCGTCTATCACCACGCCGGAGACGGAGATCAGTCTGGCGGGCAGTTGGCAGTGGCATGAAGGCGAGTGGCTGGTGACCTACTCTGGTCCATCTGCGCTAGCGGAAGAAACCTATCGAATGCACGATGGCGAAGTATATGTGGCGGCCTATCAGGGACAAGATGGCACCTGGGCATGGTTCCGCCCTGCTGCCGGTTGTGGTGGTGGTGAGGGGGCGACAGCGATTATGTGGCTTAGTATCACCCCCGGAGATTTTGCCGCGCAGATCGGCGATGTCATCCGATTCTATGGGTTCGGCGAGTCCAAGAGCGGGGACTCTCGACTAGTTACGGAGGCTATTGGGTGGGAGAGCTCTAATACAGGTGTCGGCGTCATCGATGAATTCGGCGAGTTCACTGCCACTGGGCTGGGAGATACCCGGGTGATAGCGACGTGCGGTGAGCTGCCCGCCCAAACCACGCAGGTCACCGTGGTCGCGGCTGGGCTGCAACCGACCGCGCCGTACTACCCCATGGCGCTCGGTTACTGGTGGGAGTACAGCGGTAGTCCGGTCAGCCCGCGCGGTGTCCGTCCGCAGCAGGATGTGACGCTGACGACTATCTGCAACCGACAAGTTGTGGCGGTGGGCGAGACCTGGTACGAACTGCGTGTCTTCGGCACTGATCCGCAGGAACCGCCCAGTTACATGTATTTGCAGCACAATAACCAAGGACTGCAGGAGATATTCAGTGATGATAGCACGATCTATCGCCTGCGGGCGCCGATCGCACCAGGTGAGCAGTGGGTGGACCCGGTAGACCCCGAACATTATTTCGTCATCGAGTCGGTGAGCGAGACGGTGACCGTATTTGCCGGGACCTACCAGAACTGCGTGAAGGTACGCGAGCATAATATTACCGAAGACGGTGAGGAATGGGACATCCTGACGTGGTTTGGGCCCAACGTTGGGCCGGTGAAGAGCGGCTACTACGTGTTCGATGAGCCGAGCCAGGAACAGGTCTGGGTCGGCCAGGAGCTGTTGCGGTACGACTTGGGCGGCTAGCGGGAGGCGCCTTAGCCGCCCAGCTTGCCCATGCTGTGCATTATTGATATAGCGCCCGGTCCCAGAATGACTATAAACATTGACGGGAATATGCAGAATACCAGGGGAAAGAGCATCTTCACCGGAATCTTGTTGGCCAGCTCTCTGACTTGAATACTGCGTTTGATACGCAGGGTCTCACTGTGGCTGCGCAGCACCTTGGATATGCTTGCGCCGAGCTCCTCCGCCTGGCACAAGGCCGCCATAAAGGCGCTGAGGTCGCGAACCTGAGCACGGCTGGCGAGGTTTCGCCAGGCATCACGGCGGCGTTTGCCCAGGCGGATTTCGGTGAGCGCGTATTGGAACTCGTCGCTCAAAGGTCCGGTTTCCCGCTGAATAATCTCGGCAATAGCCCCGTCGAGTCCCAGCCCGGCTTCCACGCCTACCACCAGCAAGTCAATGACATTGGGGAGGCTTTTCTTGATCTGGCGGCACCGCTTGTCCGCGATTCGATCGATCAGGTAGGCGGGTCCGAGAATACCCGCGCCGGTCACAATGATAGCTAGAAGAGAGTTCAGCGCGCCGCCCAGCGCAGCGTTACGCAGAATAACTGCGCTCAGGAGCATAGCAGTTATTGCGCTGACCAGGCGTACTGTCACGAGGCTGTCCGCCGTCAGGCTCCAGGGATGGCCGGCGCGTTCCAGACGGCGCCGACTGGCTCGGACCACGGTACCGGGGGCAAGGCTGCCGATCCACTCAGAAATCTCGCTCAGCATGGGCGTGACGATGCGCTGTATCCACGACTTGGTCAGCTCCGGGGCCAGAATCGGCTCCGGAGCCTGCGTCTCGCCGAGCTGTTCCATCCGGCGGACGACTATGCTCTGATCAATGTTAGTCGCGATGGCCTGGCCAATTGCAACCAGCAGGGTAAAGACGAAACCAGAAATGATGAGCGGCACGGTTTGCCACCTCACACATCAACGTGAAGCATTTGCTTGATAATTAACATCCCGAACAGCATCAGTGTGCCCCCGGCGACGAGCATGCCTACGCCCAACGGCTCGGCAATCAGGGGCCGTAGGTAGTCAGGGTTAAGGATATGGATGAGGAGCCCCAGACCTACGGGCAAGCTCCCCAGAATCAGCGCCGAGAGCCGGCCTTCGGCAGTCAGCGCGGCGATCTCAGCAGTGATCTGCAGGCGCTCGCGGATCATAGTACTGGTGGTTTCTAGAACCTGGGCCAGATCCCCGCCGACCTTCGACTGGATCTGTATCGCCGTCACCATCAGCTTGACATCCTGGCTGGCAGTACGCGTGGTCATATGGCCGAACGCTTTCTCCATGGACACGCCCACGTTTACCTCATCAAGCACCCATTGGAATTCCTGAGCAATAGGCGCGGGCATCTCATTGGCCACTACCTCAATGCCGCGCAGGATGGAAAAGCCCGAACGCAGTGAGGACGCCACCAGTTGTAGCGCCTCGGGGAGTTGGGTCATCAGCGCCTTGTATCGCCCCTGCTTGCGGATGATAACGTATAGCCAGGGGCCCGCCAGCCCCCCCAGCAGCAGCACCACACGCACCGCCAGGTTATGAGCAAAAAGCAGTCCCATTACGTACGTTGTCAGACCGCCGGCCAGGCAGACGACGATCATCTCCGAAGGCTTAATTAGCAGACCCGCCCGCAGCAACTCCCACTGGAGGAGTTCGTTCAATCGGGTAGTGCGCAGCAAGCGTGTGAGCAGGGGAGCAACGTCAGCGCGGGGGCGGTATTCGCTATCGTCTTGCCCTTGGCCGAGTTCCTCCTGGATCCGCTGCCGCGCCGTGTCGTCGCGCGACGATCCGAAAGCGCTGATAAGCGCATACGCGGCGATGAACAAGATCACGAAGACAGCAACGGCTAGGACAAGTGGGTGCATACTATTGCCTCCTAGCCCAGGCCTCGGCCAACCCGGCGGGAAGCTCAATTCCCTGGGTCAGCAACTTCTCGGCGAACTTGGGGCGTAGACCGGTGTAACTGTACGTGCCAATTATCGTGCCGTCTTCGTCCACACCACGCTGCTCGTAGCGGTAAATGTCCTGCAGCGTTATCGTGCCGCTTTCGATCCCCTGGACCTCGGTGATGTGGGTGATCCGGCGATGACCGTCAGCGAATCGTGCCTGGTGGATGATCAAATCCAGGGCGGAAGCAACCTGCTCGCGGATCGCGCGCGACGGGAGATCTGTACCGGCCATAAGCACCATAGTCTCCAGGCGGCTGAGAGTGTCACGGGGACCGTTGCTATGCACGGTGCTCAGCGAGCCGTCGTGACCAGTGTTCATCGCCTGGAGCATATCGAGGGCCTCAGCACCGCGGACCTCCCCGATTACGATCCGGTCGGGCCGCATGCGCAGGGCATTGCGCAGCAACTGGCGGATGGTCACCTCGCCGCTGCCCTCCAGGTTAGGGGGACGGCTCTCCATACTCAAGATGTGGTCCTGGCGCAACTGCAGCTCGGCAGCGTCTTCGATGGTGATAATGCGCTGGCCCGGTGGAATGAAGGAGGACAGAACATTCAGTGTGGTTGTCTTTCCGCCGCCGGTACCGCCAGAAACGATTATGTTGAGCCGGGCGACGACACATGCCCGCATGAACTCCATCATCTCCGCGGTGGTCGTGCCGAAGTTGACCAGGTCGGCCGGGGTAAGCGGGTCCTCGGCGAACTTGCGGATGGTGATGGTCGGTCCGTTGCGCATTACCGGGGGTATGATCGCGTTGACCCGCGAGCCGTCGGGCAGTCGCGCGTCAACCATAGGCGAGGTCTCGTCAATCCAGCGCCCCAGGGGGGCGATTATCTTCTCGATGATACGCCGCACGTGGCTATCACTACCGAAGGCAACGTCGGTCAGCTCCAGCTTGCCGTAACGCTCAACATAGACCTGCTGGGAGCCGTTGACCATGATCTCGCTTACTGAGGAGTCGTCCAAAAGCTCCTGGAGTGGACCAAAGCGCCACGCAATTCGGCGTGTACCGCCGCATACAGCCGCTCGCGGGTATTCGCCGTCAACGCCAGATGGTGTTTCTGGGCAATCTGGGCAGTGGTCCCCTGGATCTTGTCCATCAGGGCATCTTCGGCCAGGTGCTGCAACACTTTGGGGTCGGTGTTGTCAAGGATATGCTGATGAATCTCGTCGCGGACCTTGAACAGCTTTTCTTGTTCCTGCTGCTTGGCCGATTGGAGATATCCGTCTTCCCATTGCGCTTCTTGTGCCAAGTTCGCCTGCTCCTTTGCTCCTCAGATCACCGTGCAAAACTTACCGTTGGGACAAGCACTGCTTTTGGTATTGGCTGGTTGCTGGGTCACCGTTATGCTGCTTTCTTCTGGGCAGGCTGAGGTACTGAATTGATGATGCAGTCAGCCACTTCCCCCAGCCCACGTGTGATCGGCGCGCGGGGGCGGTCTAAGACGAACGGTTCACCCCGGTTGGCCGCGGTGATAACGTTCTCGGTATCGTTGGGCAGTAAGAAATCAACTTTCGTGCCCGTGGCTTCTTCCAGATCAGCCACTGTGAAGCGGTCTTTTGACGAAGCGCGGTTAACGACCAGCTTTATACTGTCTGCCGAGGCATACCCCCCGTCAATGATAATCCGCAAGAGGGAGTTGGTGTCGCGAATTGTGGTCAATTCGAACAGGTTGGTTATTACCAGAATGGTCTGGCAGCGGGACAGAACATACAGGCTACCATTCCACAGCGTCGGCGGCAGGTCACAGAAGCAGAACCGGTAGTGCCGGCGCAGAATGCCCAGCAGCGAAGCAACGTAGGGCACTGACAATACCTCCAGGCCGACCGGTTTTGGCGTAGTTGAGCCGCTTAGCACCTTCAATCCGCTGTGGTGAGTGGACAAATGCGTTTCGACCAGCTCGCTGTCCAACTCATTGGCGTACGCCGCCAAGTCTACCAGGCTGCCCTGCGGCGGCACGTTCAGGACGAGACTGACATCACCCAGTTGTGCGTACATATCCGCCAGAACCACTGAGTCGGGAAATCTGCTGGCGAACAACACGCTGAGGTTGACGGCCAGGGTAGTCTTGCCCACTCCGTCCTTGGCCGAGATCAGCCCAACTGTTACCGGCATTTTTGTAGGGTCGGTGACCGCAGCGTATGCCGGGTTGGCCAGGACGCTCTGGCTAAACGCGCAGGTATTGACGGTTTCCAGGAGCTTCTTAGCGTCAGCGTCAAGCGGGAGTAAGGCGTTTGCCCCGGCCAGCATCGCCTTTTCGGCAAGGAGCGGGTGATTCTCCCGGATTAGCAGTACGCAACCGACCTCCGGCGCTGCCAGGTTTACCAGGCGGCAAACCTCGTAGCCGTCTGCTGCCGGCAAGTCCTCGTGGACCAGCAAGACGTCGGGCCGCATCAGGGTCGCCATCTGGGCTGCTTCCAAGCCGTCCTGAGCCAGACCGATTATGTCGATCTGGTCCGCCGCGGTCAGCAGCGACTTAAGCCCCTGCGCTATGCCCGGCTCTGATTCAGTCAATACCACTCGTATCATCAATTGATAACCACCGATAAGCAGGCGGATTGAGCCTGCCGTCTCCGCGCTACTCCCGCCGGAATACCGCGTCTGCCGTTATACTGATTGTCCCGCTCCCGGCCTCGTCCTCCAGCCCGGGTATCAGACTGGCCGCCAGCAGCGCATGTGGATGGCTGACGGAGACCTTGACGTAGGAGCCACTGGGGGCGTTATTGACCACTCCTTGCGGCGTACTCTCATCGTCTAGAGGGTGCCAGCTCCAACTGCCCCCCGAGTAGGTGCCGAACTGCTGGGTAATGGTGAGGCTATCGGCCGGGTGGCCCGTTGCTGCCTCAATGACCTCAGCCGCAATCGTCTCGGTACTCGCGCCGACTGCACCGGCGCGTGCACCGGCGCGCACGGCGTTCCGCAGTATGAGAAAGTCCTCGAACAACAGACCAAATTCCGCTATTCCCAGCAGCAAAGTCAGCAGCAACGGCACCACCAAAGCGAACTCAACGGTAGCGGTGCCGGCTGCCGATCCGTGTACGCTGAGCCGTTTGCACAAGCCCCGACATAATGTTAAGCTGGCGAAGCTAGATGTCATGTTGTCTATCCGATAGTCACCCAGAGCGAGGTTAGTATGGTGCCGATAGCTATAGCTGGGGCGTAGGGAATATGCAATCCCTCGGATGACGGGGCAAGTTGCTCGGGCATGCGAGTGACTGCGGCACACCACATCCCCATAGATAGCCGGCGAAGTGAAGCCAGCAGTATTCTTTTGTGGATCGCGGCGGATAGCGCCCACACGCCACCGGCGAAAGCCCCCAGCATCAAAACTTGCAGCAAGAAGGTCGGTCCCGTCAGCGCGCCGACGGCTCCCAGTAGCTTGATATCACCACCGCCGAGGCTGCCACCGACCAGAGCCGTTAGTATCCACAGCGCCAGCGCCAGCCCGATGCCCGCCAGGCTGAGCACCAGTCCGCCGGCGCCCTGGCGGCATGTCATCAGGACAAGTCCCAGCAGTACCGCGGGCATGGTCAGCATATTGGGTATCCTACCGGCCGTAACGTCCAAGACCGCGGCTATGCCGACTACTCCCAGCAGAGTCATTGTCGAGGCAACTTGCCAATTCATTGTCATGTGCCTGTGGGCGATGTGGGTAACGAGTAGCAGAAGCCCGGGGGCCGAGCGGGGGGCCGACTCAACCCCCGGCTTCGCAGGCGCCGCTTGCACGCGGCTTGCTGCAACCCAAGCCAAACAGCTTACGTGCCGGCCAGGGTGTCCTTCACTTCCCCAACCTCAGTGGTTACCTGGGTACCGAGCTGCGTCCACGCAGTAACAGCGGCTGCCACAATGAGAACCAGCAGCAACGCGTACTCCACGGTGGTCAGTCCGCTCTCATCGGCCCAAAGTTGCTTCAGTGCTCTTATCATCTTGAGACCTCCTTTTCTGCTTGCGATATCCGAGCCTGGCTGGCTATGCTTATCACTTATCGTATCGGTGTCTCGGCACGGGGCCTTGACAGAAATTACGTATCGGCCTGGTAACAATTAGGCAAAGAAACGCTTTCTATTAGCAGAAAACCCGGGCAGGTCGAGCAGTAGTGAAGGTGAAAACCAATATTCGGCGAATATCTCTGCCGGTTTACTCATCACCGGGAGCGGATCGAAGCAAATGGCAATAGACTCTTCAGAGCACCCCGATACCGAGACCATCAGACAACCAGCGGAGCAACCTATCCGCCGGCAGGGAGTAGTGACGGGGCGGGCGCTGCTGATAGGGGCGGTGGGGGCAGCCGGAGTCGGGCTCCTGGCACCCTGGGCAATCCACGTGCTGCGCGGCTCGTTTATGGCCCTTGATTTCAGCACCCCGGCTGCTGTCGGTTTGATGTTCTTTCTGGTCGCTGGACCTAATCTGCTGGTGCTGAGATTTCGCCGCAGCTTGGCCCTGACTGCGGCAGAGCTTATCACCATCTACAGTATGATGATCGTGGCCTCGGCGATCCCGACCATGGGTTTGACCGCGCAGGTTATCCCCATCAGTACTGGCGCGCACTACTACGCCAGCCCGGAAAACGGCTGGGGGGAATCAATTCTGCCGTATATCCCGGCGTGGCTGGTGCCGAAGGGGACTGCCGTAGATGCACCAGTTATTAGGCATCTGTACGAGGGGCTTCCCGCCGGTGGCAGCGTGCCGTGGGGGGCGTGGAGCACCAGTATGGCGGCGTGGCTGGCGTTCCTGTTGTCTTTGCACCTGGTAATGATCTGTATGATGGTCCTGTTGCGCAAGCAGTGGGTGGAGAATGAACGCCTGGCTTACCCGCTGACTTATCTGCCGCTGGTGCTGGCCGGCGCGGATAGCGGTGGCCGCCCGGTGATCCTGGGCAAGGCCACCTTTTGGATCGGTATGAGCATCCCCTTCGTGCTGGGCAGCCTCATCGGCTTGCACAACTACTTCCCGGGCTTTCCCCGTATCAACCTCGCCCCTAGTGTAACCCTGGTGAAGGGCTTGTGGGGGCTGAGCTTTCGATTCAGTTTCCCGATGATCGGCTTTTTTTACCTCGTAAATCTGGAAACCAGCTTCAGCCTGTGGTTCTTCAGTCTGCTTACCCAGTGTGGAAAAGTGGTGATGCGGCTTATCGGCATCTCCAGCCAGGAAAACCTCGGCGGCTACGGTGCACCTGAGGCACTGTTGAAATATCTGGGTGGTGGGGCTTTTCTGGCCCTGGTGGCCTCGAACCTCTGGGTGGCGCGCGGGCACCTGCGCAACATCTGGATGCGCGTGGTGGGGACTGCCGGCCCGGAGGTTGACAGCGGGGAGGTAGTCTCGTATCGCACGGCGTTCTGGGGTATGATTATCGGCCTCGTGGCGATGGGCTGGTGGTTGGCGTCAGCCGGGCTGCCGCTCGTCGTGGTGCCGATCTTCCTGCTCATCGCGATGGCCATTTTCCTGGGCTTAACCCGCATTGTGGTGGAGAGTGGGATGGCCATCGCCCGCCCGCCGGTGATTGCCTCCGGACTGACTGCCGGCCTGCTGGGCTGGGATGTGCTGGGAGCCGGCGGCATCGTGACCCTCGCCCAGGCGTTCATCTGGTCCAGCGATATCCGTACCTTCGTGATGTGCTCAGTGGCCAACAGCTTGAAGATGGCCGACGTCGTCAGGGAACGGCGCAGACTGTTGTGGCTGGCTTTTTGGGTAGCGATAGCCTTCGCGTTGGCTAGCTCGATATGGTTGACGATGGCTCGGGCCTACGCTCAGGGCGGCACCACGATGAATAGCTGGTTCTTCAAGGGCGCAACCAGATACGCCTATACCTGGGCCGCCGACTGGATCGCAAAGCAGCCCACTCCCAGCGTGACTGGCTGGATACTGGTGGCGGCTGGCGCCGCGGTGTTCTGGTTCCTCACCATGATGCGCTTTCGCTTCATGCAGTGGCCGTTCCACCCGATTGGATTCTGCATCGGGGGCACTAACGCTATGGCGTGGGTCTGGTTCCCGTGCTTCCTGACCTGGGTGCTCAAGGGGGGGATCTTGCGCTACGGCGGCATGAAGCTCTACGAGACGGCCCGACCGATCTTCCTGGGCTTGATATGCGGCCAATATGCCACCAACCTGGTTTGGTTGGTCATTGACTGGCTAACCGGCCACACCGGTAATCAGATATTCTGGATATAGCTTACCTCCGTGCGAAAGCACGTGCTCCCGCGTAGACCTGTAGAACGGGCCACCCAGGCGACCAGGCCCTGGTGAGGCAGCAACGAATGCGGACCTTCCCGGCTACCGGCATCAGCCTGACGATCAAGAAGTATCGCGGCACGCAACGATTGGTGGTTTTCTACACTCGTGAGCGGGGCAAGGTGGAGGCCGTTGCCCAGGGCATCGGCAAGCCAGGCAGCAAGCTGGCTTCGTTGACCGAGCCGCTTACGCTCTCCCGGCTGTTTTTTGCAAAGGGCCGCGAGCTGGACCGCTTGACCGAGGGGCAAGTACTCGACTCGTTCTATAGTCTCCGCTCTGATCTGGCGCGCTTTGCCTACGCTTCGTACCTCGCGGAACTGGTAGCTGGGGCGACCGAGCCGGGCCTGCCTATGCCTGAGATCTTCGACGCGCTGCGTAGTAGCCTGGCGATGCTCAACGGCGGTGCGAACCCCCAGGTCATAGTGTGGGGATTTGCCCTGCGGTTGATGCGGGAACTGGGTGTGGGACCGGTTGTGGAGCAGTGTGCGAGCTGCGGCAACTCTCTGGGTGGTAAGGTCTATTACAGCCCCGCCGCCGGCGGACTGATCTGCGCCGATTGTCGTCCCGCTGCCGGGTTCGCGCGCAGCGTGTCCAGTACAACCGCCGCGCTGCTGCGCTCGCTGGTCAGTTTTCCCCTCGACCGGCTCCCCCGGCTATCCTGCCCGCCCAGCAGCGGCTCACAGATCGAGGACGTGGTGCGCAAGCATATCCAATATCACCTGGGCTTCACCCCCCGCAGCGAACGGTTCCTCCGAGAGATCCAGGCCACCGCTCTAGCAGACAAGGGAGACGAGCCGGAATGACGAATGCCGAGGCCGCGGCAATCCTCGACGAGATCGCGGACCTACTCGACATTTCCGGTGCGGACAGTTTTCGCGTCCGCAGCTATCGGCGGGCGGCGGAATCGGTGGGGTCGTGGGCTGAGGAGATTGAGGATATATACCAGGAGCAGGGACTGAACGGCCTCCAGGCGCTGCCCGGGGTCGGGAAGAGCACTGCCCAGAAGCTCGAAGAGCTGCTCACTACCGGGCAAATCAGCTATCACCACGAGCTGCTGGCGCAGTTTCCTGACGGAATACTGGAATTACTGCGCGTGCCTGGCTTAGGCCCGCGCACTGTCGCAGTGCTCTATTCCGAGCGGGAAATCGCCGATATTGACGAGCTGGAGGAGGCTGCCCGGCGCCAGGAGCTGCGGGATTTGCCCGGCCTGGGCGCCAAAAGCGAGCAAAAGATCCTCGCCAGCATCGAGCGCTACCGCCAGGGGATGGAGCGCGCCTTGCTGGGCGATATACTGCCGATCGGCGAGCAGCTTGTCGCCTACCTGCGCGACCACCCCCAGGTCATTGCCGCCGAACTGGCGGGAAGCGCGCGCCGCCGGCGGGCAACGGTGGGCGACCTCGACGTGCTCGCCAGCTCGAATCATCCCGAAGAGGTCTGCCGCGATTTTGC
>JALGTU010000136.1 GCA_029821195.1 Candidatus Zipacnadia bacterium | reverse complement strand
CTTCTGCTTCGTTTTGGACGGGTCAAGAAGGGCGCGTTTGCTCAATCAACCCCGCGGCTCATTCGTGCGCTGCTTTTCTCTTCATGTGCGGGGTTTCCGCTTCGAAATCCCGCTTGACATCCGGCCATAAACGGTTGGTCGTTTCCGCCGTGCCGCCGGGCGATGGAATCGCCCGGCTCAGCCGGGAAAAGCCCGCTGCGCGGGCCGGCGATCGGCCCGGCAGGGCTTTGGGTTGCTCCAGCCGTACACTTCCAGTACGCGGTGAAGGCAGACCAAGGATTTATGGCTGGATCTCAGCTGATACGGGCGGATACGAGGAGCGCTGCCCTGAGCGGATCGTCGACGAAGCCGAAGGGAGTCCGGCCAGGCCGACTGTGCGCTCGCCGTGCTCAAAGGGAATTGACTTGGGGGAAAAGTCGGGTGAATCCCCCATGCCCGGCGGGCATTCCCCCGCCGGAGAAGTGAGTGGTGGGGGCACCGGTCAATTTTGGGGCGGCGCAGGCAGAGGTGCGTAGGGTCTATGAGAGCAGCGGCGATGCCGCATGCGAGCCTTGGCCGCCCGAGTAGACCCTCCACTTTATGCCCTTCGCCGTCGATTGGGAGGCTGATCTAGCCAGACGCAGGGCTGCCTGAATCCATTCGTTCTCTGCTTTTGGCTATGTGCAGAATCCAGGGTTGGCCACTTCCATCACCGCTGATTCTAGAACGGATGCACTTTTCGGCCAGGACAATCTTGGACAGGCAACTCTACGCTCACCATAGTTCCATCTCCTGGCTTGGAGTAGATATCGACTGTACCGCCCAGAATGTCGACTCGCTCCCTGATGCCTGCCAATCCCATCCGGCCAGCCGCTATCAGGTCGTGCGGACGATCCGGCAAGGTAAATCCCTGGCCGTCGTCCCAGATTGTGATTTGCACTTTGTCTTTGCCGAACCACAGACTTACGACCACTTCCGAGGCGCGCGCGTGCCGATGGACGTTATTTAGCGCCTCCTGCACGATGCGGAACAGGGTGATCTCGACCTCCGGTTCCAACCGCTGCACCTGGCCCAGGGCTTGAACCCTGGCCCTAATCCCATGTTCCTGCTGGAGATTGGCAGCCATATCCTCCAGGCTGGGCAACAATCCCAGCGCGTCCAGCGCTGACGGGCGCAGATTCTGGCTGAAACGGCGCACATCTTCGATCATACCGTCGACGATGCGTTCCATTTTGTGAAGGCGCTGGATTACTTCCTGGGGAAAAATCTCCCGATCGAACGCCAAGGCCTCAAGGTGCTGATGCAAGGTGCCCAGCATTTGCACGGTGCTATCGTGCAGATCGCGGGCAATACGCCCTCGCTCTTCTTCCTGGGCCCGCAGAACCTGCTGGGCAAAGAAATGGCTGGCCTCTTCCCGTGCCTGTCGCTCCGCCTGTTGGCGAGAGATCGACCAGTTCAGAAAGGCAGCCAGGCCGAGCACGCCAGCTATCTCCAACAGCGCGCTCTCTGGCTGGCAAGAGGCGGTCATAGCACGGGGTAGCATAATGAGAAAGGAGCAGGCAATGGTCAACCATCCGGCGGTGGCGCCATACTTTGCGGCGGAAAGAGCCACGGGCAGGAGAAACAGGAGCCGCTCTGTCAGGCAAGGGGTCAGTTGCCATCGAGTTTCCAGGAACACGGCTCGCAGGGGACTGCTGCTGAGGTAATGCAAGACCGTTGCCAGAGTCAGGGCGCCGAACAAAAGCCAGAGAGCTGTGTCTCGAACCAGCGATTTCACTCGTTTGGCGCCTCGGAGACGAGTTCTCGCGCTCATTGCGTTACCGCGTCCCGCGATCTTGGCTAATTGGTACCAACGGGCCCCTCTTCCGTCTCCTCCAGGCTGATCCAACCTCGGCGCAGAGCTTTGACCACCGCTTCAGTGCGGGAACGACTCCCAGTCTTGGCATAGATATTGCTCAGGTAAGCTTGCACCGTCCGCAGGCCGATGTTCATAGCTCGAGCAATATCCCGGTTGGTCATACCCCTGGCTGTCAGCCTGAGCATCTCCAAGTCGCGCTCGGTAAACATCTCTGGGCTTTTGCCCTGCGATTGGGTTTGAGCAGACGCGTCCTTGCGTTGAGCGACATGATCGACCACCTTGCGAGCAACGCCAGGGTGCAACACCGAACTTCCAGCATGTACCGTGCGCACAGCCTGCGCCAACTCGCTGGCCCGACAGCTCTTGAGCAGGTAGCCCGTCGCCCCGGCCTCCAGCGAGGCAAAGACAAAGGCATCGCTGTTGTAGGCGCTGAGAATGAGGACTGCCGTATCTGGACAGCAGTCCTTGATCCGGCGGGTGGCTTGGACGCCGTTCAATTCATCCATAGCGGCGTCCATGACGACAACGTCAGGCGCAAGATTGGCCGCCAGCTCAACAGCCTCTAGCCCGTCGTTGGCCTCGCCGATGACCTCGATGTCGCCCTCGTGCTCCAAGAGCTCGCGGGTGCCCTGTCGAAATAGCACGTGGTCGTCCACAAGCAGAACACGGATTGATGACATGATTCGATTATAACATACCGTACCCGCAAGCACAACGCACGCGGAGGCGCAGGGGCTATTTGACGATGGGGGCGCAGAGAGCGCGTAGAGCACGGAGAATGCCGCCTGCCTTTTACCGCAATCGCAATGATCATTGCTGCGCGAAATACGGATAGATGGGCGCAGCGCGGTGCGCTAATTGGCATGCAGGATTTGCTCGAATGAGCGGTGAAAACCAGGGAGACATATGATATACTAAATCTCTGTGCTTTTGACAGGCTCTTGCAGGAAGACACATAGGCTGTGGGGCTTGGTCCTCGCACTCGACAACTGGGTGCTTCCCTCGCAAAGAGCTCTTTTGCTGCCTCGCAGCGGGGCGGTGAGGCAAGAGGATAGACATCGCTCAAGAGCGATAGACAATCTTTCAAGGAGGAATGCATGAGTTCACCAGACACCACCTTATCACGACGACAGTTTCTCAAACTGACCGGGACTGCCGGTGCAGCGGCGGTGCTCGGCGGTGGGCTGACCGCCTTTGCCCCCCTGCCGGCCTACGCTGCGCCCCCCGAGGAGGACGGCCTGCTGTACGGCACCTGCGGCGTGTGCAGCATGGGCTGCGCCTACGTCGCCCACATGTCCAACGGGCGCATCGTTCGCCTGAGCGGCAACCCCAAGGACCAGACGGCCGAGGGCAAGCTGTGCGTGCGCGGCTACTCGGCCATCCGGCTGCTGTACGACCCGGACCGCCTCAAGTACCCGATGAAACGCACCAACCCGGAAAAGGGTGTGGGTGTGGACCCCGGTTGGGTCAGGATCACCTGGGACGAGGCGCTGGACCTGACGGCCAGCAAGCTCAAAGAGGTGCGCGACGCCTACGGCCCGCAGGCCATCATGCTCGTCGCCCGGCCCAAGGACTGGCAGAAACACTTTGCCAAATCGATCGGCACGCCCAACCACATCGCCCACAACAACACCTGCTACTCCACCCACGATGTGGTCTGGCGGGCCATGGTCACCGGCAAGGGCAAGACCTGGACGGTGGATTACGAACACAGCCAGTACATCCTGGCCTTTGGCTGGGACGGCATGGGCAAATCCAAGAACCACTGGGGGCGGGCGGTGAACACAGCCCTGGCCAACGGGGCCAAACTGGTGGTGTTCGACCCGCGCCTGTCCATCACCGCGGCCAAGGCCCACGGGTGGATCCCCATCAAGCCCGGCACCGACCTGGCCGTGCTGCTGGCCATGATTCGCACCATCGTCAACGAGGAGTTGTACGACAAAGAGTTCGTGGCGAACTATACCGCCGGCCTGGAGCAGCTCAGGGAGGCCGTGCAAGAGTACACCCCCGAATGGGCAGCCGGCATCTCCGAAGTGCCGGCCGAGACCATCGCCCGTATCGCCCGCGAGTTTGCCGCGACCAAACCGGCGGTGATCGCCCACCACAAGCGCGACGCCGGCGGCCCCAACTATACCAACTCCTGGCGCACGGCCCAATGTTTCGTCATCCTGGACACGCTGGTGGGCAGCATCGACCGGCCTGGCGGCCACATCCTGGACCGCAAGCACAAGCTGCCGGCCTTTGACGAAATCTTCCAGTTCCCCGCCTATCCCGACACCATCAAAGGCCCGCGCATCGACGGCCTGGACAGGTTCTCGGCCTTCAAGGCCTTGGGCAAGGGGTCCTTCAGCACCCTGGCCGAGGGCATCCTCAGCCAGGACCCCTATCCGGTCAAAGCCATGGTGGTCTGGAAGCACAACCTGCTGGCCTTCCCCAACCCGCCCCGCATGATGGAGGCGATCAAGACGCTGGATTTCGTCGCCGTCAGCGACATCCTGCCCAGCGAGATGGCCCAACTGGCCGACGTGGTGCTGCCCGACTATACTTTCTTTGAGGGCAGCGGACTGAACCCCCGCACCTACCACGCCATGTACTCCCAGGTGGCCCTGCGCGATCCGCTGCCGCCGCTGGGCGACGTGAAAAGCTTTAGCAGTGTGGTCGTGAACGTGCTGAAAAAGATGGGCCTGGGCGAGTACGTGCCGGAGGGCATGAGCGGCAGGGCTCTGGCGAATGCGCAGATCGCAACGCTGGAGACCACCGTCGAGGCCATCCGCGGCGCGGGCGGCATGTGGGGCGAGGAGGAACCGCTGGAGCCCAAGACCGAGTTCGGCACGCCGTCGGGCAAGATCGAGCTCTATTCGACCGTGCTGGAGGAGAACGGCTATGACCCGCTGCCGCGCTGGGTGGAACCGCGCGCTGTGCTCAACGACCAGTATCCGCTGCACCTGCTCATCTGGCGCAAGCCGTGGGAGCGCATGTCGCAGAGCCAGAACGACCCCATCCTGGCCGAATTCTGCCCGGAGAACTGCGCCACCATGAACCCCGAGCTGGCCCAAAAGGTGGGCGTCGGTGAGGGCGATTACGTCTGGGTCGAGTCGCATGTCAACAAGATCAAAGTGCGCGTCCACCTGACGGCCGGCATCCGGCCCGACTGTGTGGCCGTGGACCACGGTTTCGGCCATTGGAGCCGCGACCTTTCCGTAGCGTACAACATGGGCGGCAACGACGGCGACCTGATCCCTAACCTGACCGTGGCCGAGCAACTGGAAGCCGGCTGCCCCGGCATGGCCGCGCTCATGGAAGACGTGGCCGTCAAGGTATACAAAGCGTGAGCGACAACGGCGCGGGCAAACAGGTGCAACTGAACGCGGAAAGGACAGCCGCCCTGCGCGGGCTGGCGCGGGGGTTCAGTTACCCGGACGCCGCCTGGGTCGAGACGCTGCTCGACGGGCAGTGGCCGCAGGCGCTGGCCGAGGTGCTGGAGCCGCTAGGTGTAGAGACGGCCGAATTTCGCCGGGCGGTGGGCGCGCTGCCGGCCGAGCCGGCGGCGGCGCTGCGGGCGCTGGAAGTGGAATACACCTACCTGTTCATCAGCGCCGTGCCCCACGTGCCGGCCCCGCCCTACGCCTCGGCCTATACGGAGCAGGGGTTGCTCATGGGCGAGCCGGCCGAGGCGGCGCTGGTGGCCTACCGCCAGGCAGGTCTGGCCCTGGCCGAAGACTACCGAGATCTGCCCGACCACGTCGCTGCCGAGCTCGAGTTCCTGGCCTGGCTGGGTGAGCAGGCTCTCGCTGCCCAGGAGGCCGGCGACGAGGAGCTGGCCGGGACGCGCCTGGCGCAACAACAGGCCTTCCTGGAGCAGCAACTGCAACTCTGGTTGCCCCGCTTCTGCCGGCGGGTGATAGAAGCGGCCCGGCTGCCCTTCTACCGCGAGCTGGCCCGGCTGGCTACGGCCCTGTTGGCCGTCGCGCCGACGCCGCATCACGTTGATTCTTCTGGAGGAAACTAGACAATGGCAAAAGCAATGTTGATCGATACCTCGAACTGCCTGTTCTGCAACGCCTGCACCGTGGAGTGCAAGCGCGAGAACGACGTGGTCATAGGTAAGCAAATCTTTTGGACAGAGATGCTAACCCACGAAGTGGGCGAATACCCGAACGTGCGCCAGTACTATCACAAGCGGGCCTGCAACCACTGCACCGAGGCCGGCTGCGTGGAGGCCTGCCCCACCGGCGCGCTGTACCATCACCCCGATGGGTTCGTCGTCCTGGACCAGGACAAGTGCAACGGCTGCGGTTACTGCAGCCAGGCCTGCCCATTCCACATTCCCCAGTTGGATGTGGCCAATCCGCTGACGGGCGAAGCCAAGTCCAACAAGTGTACCTTTTGCGTGCAGCGCACGGCCAACGGCGGCGCGACGGCCTGCTCGATGGCCTGTCCTTTTGGTGCCATCGCTTTTGGCGAGCGGGACGAACTGCTCGTTCAGGGCAATGAGCGAGTAGCTGCGTTACAGGCCAAAGGGGTAACCAAAGCGCGGCTGTATGGCGAGCACGAAATGGGCGGCCTGCACGTGCTCTACGTGCTGGAGGAGGAGCCCGAGGTCTATGGCCTGCCCAGCGCGCCGCAATACCCGGCAACGATCTCGCTGTGGCAAAAAATCGTCCAGCCGCTGGGATCGGTAACCCTTGGCGCAACTGTCCTGGGTATTCTCGGTGCCTTCTTCGTCGTCCGCCGTAACATAAGAATGGAGGAAGTCAAATGACGGTCCAGGTCAAAGGTAGAGACGAAGCCGTTACCATCCGCTGGATACCGAAGTACACGGCCATCGAGCGCGCGGGCCACTGGATGCACACCGCCAGTTTTGTGCCGCTCGCGATCACGGGCATGATTCTCTACTTCCCCTTCCTGCAACCGCTCGCTCGGGGCGATGCCGGAGTTCTCATCCGCCTCGTACACCGCATCTTCGCCGTCATCTTCGGCCTC
>JALGTU010000022.1 GCA_029821195.1 Candidatus Zipacnadia bacterium | reverse complement strand
GATGGGCTTGGTCAACGGCCCCCGTGATCGCCTGCTGCTGCCGCTGTGCGGGCTGCTCGTTACCGTGAGCGTGGTCTTCCTGACGCGCACCGACATCCTCCTGGCCACCCGTCAACTCATGGCCATAATTATGGGCGTGCTCCTGATGGTTGCCATCTACTTCCTGATCGAGGATGTCCGGTCGCTGGCCCGCCTGAAGTACACTGCGGGCTTTTTCGCGCTTGCCCTGCTGGTGGCCACTATGCTGTGGGGCAAGGAGGTCAATGGCGCCCGCTTGTGGCTGACCATACCGCACCTGGTCACTTTCCAGTCCGGCGAGGTCGCCAAGCTCCTGATGGCGATATTCCTGGCCGGGTACATAGCCGACCGGGGTGAGCTGCTGCGGCGCACAGGCATACGGCGTATGGGCATGCGCCTGCCCTCGCTGCGACCGGCGGTGCCGCTGCTGGTGGTGGTCGTTTTCTGCCTGGCGATGTTCGTGGCCCAGCGCGATCTGGGCGCGGCGATGCTCTTCTTCGGCCTGTTCGTGACGATGTTTTACCTGGCGACGGGCCAGGGCGGCTACGGGCTGTCAGCCGTGGTGCTATTCGGGGTCGGTCTGGCCATTGCCTACTACTACTTCCCCCACGTCAGCACGCGGATGAGCAGTTGGCTCAATCCGTGGGCCGATCCGCAGGGCGTGGGTTATCAGCCCCTCCAGGCGATGTTCTGCCTCGGCGAGGGCGGTATCTTCGGGGCGGGAATTGCGCAGTTGCCGGTGACCAGGCTGCCGGCCGCCGCTACCGACCTGATTCTGGTGGTCCTGAGCGAGGACCTGGGACTTATCGGGGCTCTGGGGATTGTGCTGGTCTACGCCCTGATATCGGTGCGTAGTTACAGTCTGGCCTGGCAATCCACCGATCGCTTCGCTGGTCTGCTGGCCGCGGCCTTAGCCACCGTTTTCTCGCTGCAGGCTCTGATCATTATGGGCGGGGTGCTGCGGGTGATTCCCCTGACCGGCATAACCACGCCCTTCCTCAGCTACGGGGGAACGTCGGTAGTGGTTAACTTCCTGGCCATCGGCCTGCTGTTGGCGATTTCGCGGGATTGTGTACCGCAGCCGGAAGCGGCGGAACAAGATGCAAGAGCTTAGCGTCAACATAAGACGGATCGCTCTCCTGGTACTGTGGGGGTTCGTGCTGGTATCTCTGTTGTTAGGATACTGGCAGATCGGGCGGGCTGCTGCGCTGCGCGCTGATCCCTACAACGAACAAGCCCAGCAGCGCGAGAAGATTATCAAGCCGGGCCGGATTCTCACTGCTGATGGTGAGGTCGTCCTGGGTGCTGAGAAGGACGGCGGCGAGTGGGTGCGCACCTACCCGGGCGGGGCAGTCTACTGTCATCTGACCGGCTACGATCGCAAGACCGGGCTGCAGAAGAGCCTGCGCGAGGCGCTGCTGGGTGTGGGCGCTTACGAGGACTGGTGGCGCACGGTCCGCTACGGCGCAGCCGGCCTGGACGTAGAATTGACTATCAATAGTGGTGCCCAGAAGCTGGCTACCAGGCTGATGCGGGGCAAGCGCGGAGCGGTGGTGGCCCTGGAGCCCAGCAACGGCGCAATACTGGTGATGGTCAGTGCACCGAGCTACGATGCCGGGGGCGTGCTCGACGACAAGTTCACCTACGAGATGTTTCGCAATGATCCCAACTCGCCGGAACTTAACCGGGCCACGCAGGGCTTGTATCCGCCGGGGTCAGTCTTCAAGATTTTCACGGCCGCGGTCGGGTTGGACGCCGGCCTGGCTGCACCGGATACCGTGTTCACGTGCGGTGGGGTTGAGCGCATTGCCGGCTCCCTGGTGAAGTGCCGCAAGCTCAGCGGCCACGGTCGGCTGACGCTGTCCCGGGCGCTGGCCGATTCGTGCAACGTGGTATTTGCCAAGCTGGCGGAGCAAATTGGCGTAGCGCGGTTCCGCGATTATGTTAAGAAGTTTCACCTGCTGGACAGCAGCGACATTCCCCTGCCCGGCGCTCAGGGGAGAATGGCGGACTTCAGCGCCTACAAGGGTGAAATGGCGCTGGTCGAGGCAGGCTTCGGCCAGGGCGCAACGCTGCTGACACCGCTGGCGATGGCTCGCCTGGCGGCCACCATAGCCAATGGTGGCAACGTAGTCCAGCCTCACCTGGTCGCGCGCATTGCCGGGCGCGACGGCGGCGTGGTTCGCGAGTACACTGGGCGCTCGCTGGGGCAGGCGATAAGCGCAGAAACTGCCCGGCAAGTGGCAGGTATGATGCAGGAGGCTGTCGAAAAGGGTACTGCGGGGTCGGTTGATCTTGGCGGCTACCGCATCGCGGCCAAGACCGGGTCCGCGCAGAACCCGCACGGCGAGCCCCACGCCTGGATGGTGGCCTTCGCCCCAGTGCCAGCACCCCGGGTGGTCGTGGCGGTGGTTGTAGAGAATGGCGGAGCCGGCGGCAGCGTCGCGGGGCCTATTGCCCGCGAGGTTCTCAAAGCGTTGCTTAACGAGTAGAGTAGAGATCCAACTGCGTGCAGCCAGTGGCGCTCCTCCCTGGGCATGTGTGAGGTGAGAATATGGAAGGCAGGACAATCGCTGACCGGTATCGGATAGACAGCCGCATCGGCGAGGGCGGCCTTGCCACCGTCTATCGCGCTATGGACCTGTCGCTGGAACGGCCGGTGGCGGTGAAGATTCTCAAGCCTGAATGGTCGCTGGACCCGGAAGCGTTAGTGCGCTTTCGCCGCGAGGCCCGTGCCGCTGCCAAGCTGAACCATCCCAACATCGTCCAGGTATTTGACACCGGCGTGGATGGCGACGTCCACTACCTGGTAATGGAGTATCTGCCTGAGCCGGATCTGAAGCAGGTCATCGCTGAGTACGCGCCGCTGCCTGCGCGGAAAGTGCTGGAGGTGGCGGCACAGGTGTGCCAGGCTCTGGCCTATATTCATGGGCACGGGCTGGTTCACGGCGATGTCAAGCCGCAGAACGTGCTGTTTACCGACCAGGGAATAGCCAAGCTGTCGGACTTCGGAATCGCCGCGGCTGCGGGGAGTGAAGCCGATGTGACCTCGGGGATGGTGCTGGGCACCGCCCACTACATCGCTCCCGAGCAAGCCCAGGGCAAGCCGGTGGGGCCGCAGTCCGACCTCTACTCTCTGGGCTGCATAATCTACGAGGCCTTCACCGGGCAGACGCCGTTTTCGGGGGAGACCGCGGCACAGGTAGCGGCCAAGCACGTGCGCCAGCAGCCCCCCTCGCCGCGCATATCGAACCCGAGTGTGTCCACCTCCGAAGAGTATTTGATCAACAAGGCGATGGCGAAGGATCTGGGCCGCCGCTATCGGTCGGCCGACGAGATGGGTACCGATCTGGCCAAGCTGGCCTCCGGCCAGGAGCTGGACCGCACCGGTGTGCTTTCGGTGGAGGAGCAAGCCACTGTGGCGATGCCCCCGGCTCAAGCACCGGAATCGGTCGAGGCGCTGCCCTCACCTGCCCCCGCGCGGCGGGGCCGCGAGGCCCAGGCCGATGCCACGGTCATCTGGAGCACCGTCGTCGTAATCGTCCTGGCGCTGGCGGCGCTGGTGCTGTTCGGATGGCTGCTCACGAAGGCCTTCTACCCCGGCGCGCCGGCCGCTGAGGTGCAGGTGCCCTCGGTCCGTGGCCTGACCGAGGCGGAGGCGCGGCAAAAGATAGTGGATGCGAAGCTTGAGGTCGGCAGGATCGAGACGGATCGGGACCCGGATCGGCCGGTGGGCCAGGTCATCGAACAATATCCCCCCGAAGGTGAGTCGGTGCCGTTGGGCACCACGGTTCGCTTCACCATCAATCTGGGCAAGGAACTGGTTACTGCGCCGGACGTGGTGGGGATGTCGTACCGTCAGGCGACGGTGGAGCTGGAAAAAATCGGGCTGAGCGTGGGGCAAATCGAGGAGAAGTACAGCGACGAGATTCCGGAAGATGAGGTAATGCGCCAGTCCCACGCGCCCGGCACACAGATAGAAAAGGGCTGGCCGGTTGACCTGGTGGTCAGCAAGGGGCCCGAGCCCGATGAGCCCGAGGAGCCGCTCGTGCCGGTAGAGCCGATCCCACCAGCCGAGGGTGAGTCCGAGGGAGAAGAACCGGTGCCCAGCGATCCGCATGTGAGCATTGACCTGGACGAAAGTTCGGTATCGGCCGATGGGATGGAGCGGGACTTTATCGTCAAGATTACCGTGCTGGGCCAGCAGGAGGACCAGGAGATCCGGGTAATGAGGCGCGACGCGACCGGGGGACCGATCATCGAGCTTGACGGAAAAATGCAACCGGGCCAGTCCGAGGAGAGGCGCGTTCATGGGCGCGGTACTACTACCATCGAGGTTTACCATAACGGCAAGCTGATCAAGCAGCACACCTTCGCGGTCGCTGCCCCGGAGAGCAACGAGGGTGAATAACGGATGTCTACAAATATGACGGAGGTATTATTCCTCGAGGGGGAATGAAGCAATGACGAGACCGCCGCTGGTAGCAACCCTAGTCATAACTGTGCTAGCGATGGCTGTGTTATCCTGGCCGGTGGGCGCGGCTGAGCCCATTGTCGCCGGTATCACCAATATCGCAGCCGCGGAAAACGGGGGGCAGATTAAGGCGTTCTCCAGCCAGCGGCTCGACGAGAATGGCCAGGTGATGCCTGAGTGGCAGGTGACGAACCTGATTGACGGCAAGCACATCGTGGGCAACTTCACTCCCGCCGATTCTTACGGCTGGTCCTCGCAGTCTGTGCCCTCCGACGAGAAGCCCGAATGGATAGTGTTCGGCTTCAAGGACGACCGTACGCATCTGCTGCGCCGGATCGTCATCGATCCGCAGACTGATGATCCGCCGGTGATCGGTCGGTGGGTACGCTGGTTCACGCTCCAGGTCTCGACCACGACGCCCGAAGGTCCGTATAAGACCGTGCACAGCTTCCTGGTGGACAACCGCGCGGTGCAGCAGTTCTTTGATTTTACGCCGGTTGAGGCGCGGTACGTCCGGCTGCTGGTCACCGCCAACCACGGTTCGGATAAGTGTGTGGGGATGGGCGAGGTCGAGATATACGAGGCGATCGTTGCCGACGGCGTCATTGATGACCTGATCGTCCGCCTCGAGAACCTGCTGACCGAGTTGAAGCGCTACCGGGATTTCCAGCTCTATCAGCGGGAGCAAAAGACCCTGGAAGCCGTTACCAAGCAGCCTGCACCTCCTGCCGAAGCAGCAGGTACAACCGCCGGCGGAGGCGGCTAGCCGGCACCCTCCAGTATGTGGTCAACTGCTGCACAGCGGCCCTTGCGGCTAAACGCGGGTCGGACAGCTTGTCCTACCAGGCACTGCGGTAGATCTGCTCGACCAGTTCCATCGTCTTTATCGAGTCTTCGAACGAGGCGATGGGCTGCGCCCCCGACTTCACGCAGTCAATGAAGTGCCGATTCTCATCGAAGAACCCGTAGTAGCGGTAGTGCTCGTCACTGCCCGCCACTTCCTTGGCATCGAGGCGCTCCACGAACTGCTCGCCGTCGGCGTGGATGACCGACTCGTAGTCACCATTGATGAAGGCGGAAGCGCCATCGGTGTGCAGCTCAAACTGGTGAACCCGCGCGCCGGCGCGCCAGTTAGCCAGCAGCACCCCCACGCAGCCGTTGTCGAATTCCACAAGTGCGGTAAAGCTATCGTCGAAGTCGTAGTGCACTTTGCGCACCGAACTGGCGACCTTGGTCACCTCACCGCCCGCGAGCCAGCGCAGGGTATCAACGGCGTGTACGGCGTCCACCGTCAGTATGTCAATGGCCCCACGATAGTACGGGCCCCTGGTCTCAGGGTGACATTTGTAGAAAGTGGAGATCACCTGCTGGACCTGGCTGTTGTAGCTGAGTACCTTGTCCCGGCAGTAATTGAGCACGGGGATGAAGCGCCGGTTCCAGCCCACCATTCCCACGGCGTCGTTTTGGTCCGCGTACTTCGCCATCCATGTAGCCTGATGAGCAGTTAGGCCCGGGGGCTTCTCGACGAAGACGTTAAGCCCCATCTCCAGGCAGTCAATGGTCAGGTCGTAGAGGTGATGGGGAGGCATGATGATGTAGACCGCGTCGGGCTGCATCTGGTCCAGCATTTCCCGGTAGTTGGTGAAGCGGCCCTCGACGTTGTATTTGTCAGCCGTCTCTGTCAACCGGTCCTCCTGCAAATCACATATACCCACTAGCTCTACATCGTCCATTTCAGCCAGTGCGGGGTAGTGGCCCGCGTTGGCCATATTCCCCGCCCCAATAAAGCAGACACGTACCTGTTCACTCATAATTATCCTCCTCATAGTGAGCAGTTTGCTCAGCGTTGGCGCTATCTTCTCTCCTCCAGCGGCAATACCTTCACACAAATCCGGCAAGAATCTAATAAAATCTATTGCTCATTTGTGACGAACGTGATATACTAACCTCAGTGGTTGCCGACAACCCTAATAATTCGTTACGCATCGGCTAGCATAGAAACTGATGCTATGGGTAAGCTCGTAAAGAATGTGTTGGGAGGACCCTTTTGTGAGCAAGGAAAGAGTACTGCTGATCGAGGATGATGCTCAGGACCAGATCATCATAACCACAGCGTTGGAGAGTGAAGGCTACGTTGTGGATGTCGCTGAGACCGGCGAGCAGGGGTTGGAGGCGATCGCTGAGCAGGAACCGGACTTGGTGCTACTGGACCTTATTCTCCCGGGTATTGACGGGCTGGAAGTATGTCGGCAGATTCGGGCCAACTACGATCTGCCGGTGATAATGCTGACCGCCAAAGATGACGAGGTAGACCTGGTGGTCGGGCTGGAGCTAGGCGCGGATGACTATGTGACCAAGCCGTTCAGCATCCGCGAGCTGGTGGCCCGCGTCCGCGCGATCCTGCGCCGGGCGGTACTCAGCGAGCGTACCGCTCCCCATGAGCAACATCTCAGCTTCCCCGGCCTGGAGATTGATCTGCCCACCCGTATGGTAGAGATCAACGGCGAGCAGATACACCTCACGCCCAAGGAGTTCGACTTGCTCTACTTCCTGGCCAGTGAGCCGGGGACCGTTTTCACTCGCGAAGAGATCATCCGGCACGTGTGGGGCTACGAATCGGTTAGCAATGACCTGCGCACCGTAGATACCCACGTCAAGCGCTTGCGAATGAAGCTCGAGGAGAGCCACGACGTACCGTGGCGCATCGCCACGGTCTGGGGCGTGGGCTATCGCTTCCAGATCCAGCAGTAGGCTGCGGTCCGCACAGTAGCTACAGTTGCAAATAGGGCGTCTGAGTCAGCGGCTCGGCGCCCTGTTTCGTTACCAGGACCATTTCCTCCAGCCGGATGCCGCCCCATTCCGGGAGGTAGATCCCCGGCTCAATAGTCACCACCTGGCCGGCGGCGAGCACGTCTTCGGAGTTCTTGCCCAGCTTGGGCAACTCGTGCACTGCCAGGCCCACGCCGTGGCCCACGCTGTGGCCGAACTTGTCCTGGTACTCGCTGGCATCAATCACGGCCCGGGCCTGGGCATCCACTTCCACCGCTCGTGCGTCCGGTGCTACTGCGGCCATCGCGGCCTGCTGAGCCTGCTGCACGATTCGGTAGACTTCGCTGAACTTCTCGCCGGCTTCGCCCATGGTCACTGTCCGGGTCATATCCGAGCAGTAGCCGTCAACCTTCGCGCCGGCGTCAATGAGCACGATGTCGCCCGGTGCCAGCTTGCGATCACCGGCCACGGCGTGCGCCGCAGCAGAGTGCTCGGCGAAGGCAACCACCGGATCGAAGCTGACGTCATCGCCTCCGGCATAGCTGATCTGTTCGCGCAGTTGCAGAGCCACCTCGCGTTCGCTGACACCGATTGTCAGCGTAGCCAGGATCACCTGCAGCGCTTCGTCAATCACCTGGGCGGCTCGGCGAAGGAATGCTATTTCGTCGGCCTCCTTGATAGCGCGGCGCTTTTCGACGACATGCTCGGTGGGCGTCAGTTGGACTTCGGCGGCCAACTCACTGAGCTTCTGGTAACCGGCGTAGGTCAAGTGTTGGCTCTCGAAGCCGACCCGGCACGTGCCGCGGTCGTCGAGACGGTCTGCTACGGACTGGAGATATCCCTGCTCGGCGAAGACGACTTCGCAATCGCCCAGTTCATCAGCAGCCTCGACCTCGTAGCGGCGGTCGGTGACCACCACTGGCTGGTCCGTGCTGATGATCGCCATACCCTCGCCGGTGAAGCCGGTGAGGTAGCGCAGGTTAGTCTCCGACGTGACCAGGAAGGCGTCGAGTTCGTTCTCATCGGTCCACTCACTCAGGCTGGTGCGACGGCTGGGGTAGGCACTCAACTCGACTCCTCCTCGACGATCTTGCGGGCGGCGTGCAGGGCGAGGACATAGCCCACTCCGCCGAATCCGCTGATCTGCCCGCGGCAGACCGGTGCGGTCAGCGAGCGGCGGCGGAACTGCTCGCGGGCGTGGACGTTGGTCAGGTGCACCTCAATCGCGGGCAGGCCGACCGCGGCGAGAGCATCGCGGATGGCGACAGAGGTATGAGTATAGCCGGCCGGGTTAATGACGATAGCATCAGCCCACGCCAACGCCTGCTGGATCGCCTCGATTAACTCACCTTCGTGGTTGGACTGAATGATATTGACCTCGATGCCCAGCTTCTCGGCTGCCTCGGTGATCATTTCGTCAATCTGCTCAAGCGTCTGCGCGCCGTACGTATCCGGCTCGCGCTGGCCCAGCATATTGAGGTTAGGCCCGTGGACTACCAATACTCTCATCTCTTGTCTCCCGTAACCAGCGAAATCGTCTCCGACGGCGGGGGCGCTTCGCCGTGCCGGAGCATATAGCGCACGACGTACATATCGTCTTCTTCCCAATCGCGCGGCATGGCCCAGTTGTCTGCGACAGAAAGCCCAGTCGCCAGCAGCGCCTGGCCGCGGTCGCGCATCTGCTCAGCCTGCGCCGGTTCGCCTGCCGCTGCCAACAGCCCTGCCAGGTTAACGCAGCCGCGCCCCACAACTAACTGCGTCAGCGGCGCGTCAATAGACCCTTGAGCGCCCAACTCACAAAGCTGCACTAACACGCGTCGCGCGGCCGTAGGCTGTTCCAGAGATACATATAGCTCCCCCGCCCGCATAAGCCCTATCGGCTGGCCCAGCGCCACTATGCGTTCCGCTGTCTCAGCGGCCAGGAACCGCAGGTCCTGATGCTGGGCCTCGTCCCATTGGCCGAAAAGCTTCAGTATCTCCCGGCGCAGCGGCACCTGCTCGAAATAGGTCTTCAGCACCTTGGCGGCCAGGCCCAGGGCGAAGCTTGCCTCAGCGGTGTTGCCCTCCCCCAACGCCTGCACACCAACGGCGTGCCAGGCGTAGGCATAGCCTGGCTCGGCCATCTCCTCAATCGCCGCGTACTTTCGCACCGGCGTGAAATACATTTCAGTGACCCGCCGGTAGCTGGTCAGCGCGCGGTCGGTATCCCCGCTCCTCTTCTGCAACTGGGCGAGAGTTATCCAGCCCTTGTCGTAGTTGGGGTAGACGGCCACGGCCTGCTGGGCTGAGGCGACTGCCGCCGGCAAATCGTCCCGCTCGGCGTAGAGGTGAGCTAGCCGCCGATGTTGGCTCGGCTTTGTCGGGGCAAGGGCAATGGCTTGCTTCTGGGCGATGATGGCCCGATCGAGCGCGGCCATTCCGCTCACCGGTTTCTGCTCAGCGAGAAAGTCGGCCAGTTTCTCGTGCAGGCTCGCGTTCAGAGGGTCCAGCGCAATGGCCTGGCGGATCTGGGCGACGGCAGCGCTGGGCATCCCCCGGTAGCTGAGGACCTGGGCCCGTCCGGCCAGCGCCTGGCTGCGCAGCCCCAGGGCGAGCAGCCCAACTGCAACCGCCAGCGCCAGCACTCCAGCGCAGCGCGCCATCGTAAGCCCCAGGGAGGTGACCATCTCTTCCTGCGGCGTTTGCTCCCGAGCTGTCGCCAGGCCGACCAGCGCCCACAGCGTGATGCCCACCGCCGGGACATACCAGGAGTAATCCACCAGGTTGTGCACCCAAAAGCCGATGAAAGCGGCCAGGGCTGCCGCCGCAAGCGCCCGCCGCGCCGGTGGCGCACGGCGCAGCTCTCCGCGCAGGCTGAGCATGATAGCAGCGATTGCCACCACCAATAGCACCAGGGAGAGGATCCCTGTCTCCGCCGCAACCTGGAGGAAGGTCTGGTGCGCGGTGCGCGTAAAGCCGGCGATGGCGAAGCGCGGGTGGGCATACTCGTAGCTGCCCGGGCCGAAGCCGAACATGGGCCGCTGCTTGATCATATCAACGGTGCCCAACCAGGTATAGTAGCGGAAGGCCGCCGAGCGCCGCTGAGTGGTAAAGGCGCTGAGGATACGCACGCGGATGGTCGGGACCACCAGGGCGACGATCAGCCCGGCCAGGATAACTCCGATGGCCAGCCGCCGGGTTCGCCGGGCCAGGCTGGTGCCTGGGCGTGGCAGTGTGAAGGCCAGCACGATAACCACCGCCACGGTGGCAATCATCCCGCCCTTGGAGCCGGTCAGCAGTAAGGCCGCCGCCATGAGCAGTGCCGCGAAGCTCGCACCGAGCGCCGCGAGCCGACTGTTAGGGGACTCGGCATCGCCGCGGGCCCACCAGACAACTGCCAGTGCCACGGGGAAAGCCAACAGCAAGTATCCGGCGAGCAGGTTAGGGTTGAAGAAGGGCCCGTAGATCCGCCAGGTGACCTGCCCGGAGGTGACGAGCGTCCGCACGTACTCGCGCAATCCCGAGACCGCGGCGAACGTGCCCCCGACAATAATCGCTGCCCCGGCGGCTTTGCGCCAGGGCGGCGTCCCCAGCAGGCCCCGCGCCAGCCAGAAGACGATAAAGTAGCTGTAGAGCTGGGCCAGAGCCAGGAGGCTGGCGTGCAGGTATACGGTTCGCACGGTGCTGACCAGTGCCAGCAGCAAGACCCCGACCAGAGCCCAGTCGGCGAGACTACTCTGGGCCGTCTGGGGGTTGCCTGCCTGCCCGATGAGAAAGAGTATGGCAGCAGCAAACACCACCAGCGCCACCAGCATCGTCTCCTGGTCGGAGAGCTTTCCGCCGATGACGGGCAGCACCGCCAGCAGTAGCACCAGTATTACCCGGGCAAGTAGTTGTGCGTGTTTGATGATTCCTGGCATCTCTGCTCATTCGCCGGCGTAAGCGCCGCCGACCCTTCAACACTGATCGCTATTTCCCGACAACCCCGGTGTGCTCCTTCCTGGGTACAGTGTGAGATCGCACCGGGATGCGGACAAGCAGGAGGCTCGCGCCTTGACAAGGAACTACCCGCCACTATAATACTACGGCGGTGCTCAAAGCCAGGCAACGAAAGAAGGAGTGATCTGGATGTCCCAGACCGTGCAGAAGTTGGCCATACTTGGCGGCGAGCCCGCCGTTACGGTTGACGCCAGCGAGCAGTGGCAACGGCCGGTGGAAGAGGAGATGAAGCTTATCCGAGAGCTGGTGGAAGCGGGCCAGATTTCGATGTCGGGTGCGGGCCTGCCCAAGGAGTTTGAAGAGCAGTTCCGCGAGTATGTAGGCGCTGAGTACTGTCTGGCGCTTGACCATGGCCATACGGCGCTGGCCAGCGCCTTCTGGGCGGTAGGCTGCGGGCCGGGTGACGAGTTCATTACACCGACCGTCGGCTACATCGGGGCATTCGCGGGGGCACTGCACATGGGCGCGCGCCCAGTCTTTGCGGAGCCAGACCCAGCGACGCTGCTGATGGACCCCGACGACGTTGAGCGCCGCATCACTTCGCGTACTCGGTTCATACTGCCGATCCACATGGGCGGCAATCTGTGCAACATGGATCGTTACCTGGAGATCGGCCAGAAGTACGGCATCGCGATAATTGAGGACGCCTCGCACTGCCACGGCGCGGAATGGGACGGTGTGAAGATTGGCAGCGTCAGCGATATTACCTGCTTCAGCATGCAGGGGGCGAACCCGACCGGTAAGCCGGTGGCGGCAGGCGAAGGCGGCTTGTTGACGACGAACAATCGCGAGCTTTACGAGCGCTGCCTCGTCTACGGCCACCTGCACCGACCGGGGCTAGTCGAGGAATTGACTAACCCGGCTTATAAGATCTTTGACGCCACAGGGCTGGGCTGGAAATTCCGCGCCCATCCTCTGGCCCTGGCGATCGCCAAGGTTTCTCTGGACAACCTGGATTACCGCATTGCACTCAGTGACCGCTACACCGCGGAAGTATTCTCATTTCTGGAAGAAATCCCTGGCGTGCGTGTGCCGGGCACATATCCTAAGGCAAAGCCCAACTACATGTACGGAGGATTGAAGCTCGTGTACGAGCCAGACGAGTTGGCCGGGCTACCGATTGAGCGCTTCGTTGAGGCCCTGAAGGCCGAAGGCGTGCCGGTTGGCCGGATTGGTCTTGGCCACGTGGAGCACCTCCGTCCTATCTTCCAGCGGGGCTTCGACCTGTGGGGGCACGACCGCGGCCCGCTGGGCAGCGACTGGCAGCCTTATAAGATGGGCGACTTCCCCATCGCGGAAGATCTCCATTCCCGGGTCTTCTCTTTGCCCAATATGGTCCAGCCGGCGGAAGGCTTGCTCGAACAGTGGCGGATTGCGTTCGAGAAAGTAACTACAAACTATGGAGCTTTGATCTAACTGTGGCACCGCAACTACCGAGTTAGCTGTTTTCTGAAGTGGAGCAAAGCGGGCTGACAGCCTGCTTCTCCACAATTCAAAGGAGGACGTACTAATGCAACTGTCTATGTACACGCTGGTGACCAGGGAGTTTTCGCTGGAACAGAGCATTGAGATGGCGGCCCAGGCGGGTTTTGATGCCGTGGACATCCGCCAGGCCGAAGACGGCACGCATATGCCGCTTGATATCGGTGATGAAGAACTGAAGAAGATCAGGACGATGGTCGAAGACGCCGGCCTGCACGTGTCAGGGCTGACCAATTACTGGCGCGTGGGCGTGGTGGACCCTGAACTGGCCGCTGAGCACTTGGCGGGCTTCCGGCGCGGCTGCGAGGTCGCCCGGATTCTGGGAGCGAAGTTCCTGCGCTGCTCGTCGTTCGACCTGGACTTCGCGGTTGGCTACGAGACGCAGCGGGGGATCTTCCGCGAGCAACTTCAGCAGATCAACCAGATCGGGGCGGAGTCTGACATCACTGTCACCGTCGAACAACATGGCGGCGGGATGTGTGCTTCGGCCGGCCAGATTATGGACCTCATTCGCGGGCTGTCTGCCGACCACATAGGCATCGTCTACGACCCGGGCAACTGCGTGAGCGAGGGTTTCGAGCGCATTCCTAACCAGATCGAGATGCTGCGTAACATCGTCAAGGCGGTTCACGTCAAGAATGCGATCACAGTGCAGGGCGAGGGCGCCTCAGGCCGCATCCCCGGCAAGCAGATGCCCCTGGACGAAGGTTTGCTGGACTGGGCTGAAATCGTCAGCGAACTCAGGCGCGTCGGCTACGACAACTACCTGACGCTGGAGGAGTTGACTTTGCACCCACGTTTTGGCAGTGTCCAGGAGATGATAGACTGGGATGTCCAGTACCTGCGTGGGCTTATCGAATCGGCGTAATCAATCATTGTCTGGTTTACGGGAGGAAGAACGGTGCAAATTGCTCTGTACAGTCTGGTGACCCGAGACTACTCAATTGAAGAAACAGTCAGTATGGCGGCGGAGGCTGGCTTCGACGCGGTGGACTTCCGTTACGACGAAGACGGCGTCCATTTTCCGCTCGACATTTCCGACGCCGAGGTTGAGCGGGTCCGTACTCTGGTGGGGGAGAGTGGTATGCACGTTTCGGGAATAACCACGTATTTCCTACTTGGGGCAGTTGACCCCGCGGAAGTCGAGCAGCATATAAGTAACCTGCGCCGCGCCAGCGAGATCGCCCAACTGATGGGTGCTCACCTGGTGCGCTGCAAGGGCGCGGACTTTGACGCCCAGGTCGGCTACGAGCGCCAGCGGGAGCTCTTCCGCGTGCAGGCTGAGCAGGCCGGCGCGATGGCCGCGCAATTCGATGTGGAGTATACCCTCGAGCAGCACGGCGCCAGCTTGTTCGCCTCTGCCGGGCAGAATCTGGATATGATGCGCGGGCTCCAGACCGACCGCGTGGGCGTCATCTATGACCCGGGCAACTGCTTCCAGGAGGGCTACGAGCGTGTTGAGGTGCAGATCAATATGCTGGGCAAGCTCATCAAGCAGGTCCACGTGAAGAACGCTATCCAGACGAATTCCGAAGAACTCGGCTGGCGCGACACTACGGCCGTGGAGTGGCGACGACTCGACAGTGGGCTGCTGGACTGGGCCAGGATCATCCAGCTTCTGCGCGAAGTTGGCTACGACGGATATCTGACCCTCGAGGACTTCGGCTCGAAGTTCGATACTGTCCAGGAAAAGCTCAACTGGAGCGTGGAGTACCTGCGCGGCATAATCTAGCCTTATCGAGGTATCATAACTCAAGCCGATCAGCAGTTGATAATCGAACTGGCCCGCGCTGCAGGCGACCTGGCGCTCGACTATGCCGACAAGCTGGAGGTCGAGGGCAAGCCGGACGGCAGTCTGGTGACCCAGGCGGACCGGGAAGCCGAGCAGCTAATTCGCACCGGCCTGCAGGAGCGCTGGCCCCAGGACGCTATTATTGGCGAAGAGATGTTGGGCGCCGACGATCTGTCCCGGGGACGTGTGTGGTGCCTCGACCCGATTGACGGCACCCACAACTTCATTGGCGGCCTGCCGCTGTGGGCGGTTTGCATCGCGATGTGCGCTGATGGGATTCCCGTGCTGGGCGTGATCCATGCCCCGGCACTGGGCCTGACGTGGACTGCGTTCCAGGGACAGGGCGCGTACTGCAACGGCGAGCGCCTATCTGTCGCCGACAACGCAAAGATTGCTCGTAGCGATATGATTGCATTCACCACCGAGGCCGCTGATGAGCTGCGTCTTGACCTGCCCCACAGCCAGCGCAACCTGGGCAGTGCGGCTCTGCACACGGGTTACGTGGCCTCGGGCGTCTTCAAGGCTTGCTTTTTCTCGAGTTGGTGGGTCTGGGACGTGGTAGCGGGAGCGGCTATCAGCTTCGGGGCCGGCGCGGCAGCCTGTAATCTGCACGGGGAGCGCGTCACCAGCTTCGCTGGCTTCGCGGCTCAAGGCAAGAACGAGCCACTGATTCTCGCGCCCGCGTCTTGCTGCGACATCCTGGCGGCTAATACGGAGTATTGCCCGCTGCAGAGCTGCTAAGGAAATCCCTTCATGCGCTCGTAGACCTGATAACCGGCCACCTCGGGAAGTTCGGTGTATTCCTCGCTGAGTAATTGCTCCATACCCAAAGCCACCATGGCCCTCTTGGTATCTGGTGCGGCTTGGTCACCTATCAACACATATTGGGGCGGATTCGCCTGAAGGTCCTCGTGCCAAATCGAGCTCAGGTGGCTCCGGAACTGCGAGGGCGGCGCGCCACCCAGATGGTATAGGCGGCGATGATGAGCACCAGCACGGCAATATCCATCCCCACCACTCCGTGCACCTGGAAGGTCATGCCTGCCAGTATGCCGCTAAGTAGAATGAGCGAGGTCTGCCGGCGCCGCAGCCCGACCAGCAAGATAACCATCAGGACCAGCCACACAGCTAGCCACACCTTGCGTCGCGGAATACTGGCGATCATGGTGTTATCCTGCATAATGGATTCCGGCCCGACCGTAGCTATTCTGGCTCTTTCGACGCCTCGCCGCGCAGGCGCTGCTGCAGGCGCGTATAGCGCTGACGCTCCGAAGTCGTGTTTATCGCCTTGTGGATGCCCTGGCGGTTACCGACGATGCAGGCCATCCGCTCCGCCCGCGTCAGGGCGGTATACAGCAGGTTGCGTTGGAGCATTATGTAATGAGAGCTGTGCATCACGATGACCACGGCCGGGTACTCGCTGCCCTGCGACTTGTGGATGGTGAGCGCGTAGGCCAGTTCCAGTTCGTCCATCTCGTTGAAATCGTAGATGACCTCCTCGCGGTCGAACTGGACGTGCAGCACCTGGCGGTCGCTGTGTATCGCCTTAATCCGGCCGATGTCGCCATTGTATACCGATTTATCGTAATTGTTGATTGTCTGGAGGACCCTGTCGCCGGCCCGGTAGATACTGTCGCCGCGCTGGAGCTGCGCTTTGTCGGCAGCGGGTGGGTTAAGCCGCGCCTGGAGAGCTGTGTTGAGCGCATGGACGCCGATCGGCCCGCGGTGCATGGGCGTGATGACCTGAATGTCGTCGCGGGAGAAGTCCAACTTGGGTAGACTCTCCACGACCGTCCTTATCACCTTCTCAGCGGTCTGTTCCGGGTCGTCCTCCGCGATGAATACGCAGTCTTCGTGGCGCCACTGCTTGCCCGAGGGCAAGTAGGGAGCTTCTCCGTGGTTGATGCGGTGGGCATTTTGTACCAGCAGGCTGTCGGCCTGCTGGCGGTGGATGGTGGTGAGCTGGCAAACCGGCACTGCCTGCGACTCGACCAGGTCGCGCAGTAGGTTACCTGGCCCGACGCTGGGAAGCTGGTCGGCGTCGCCCACCAGGATTAGTTGGGCCTCCGGGCGCAGCGCGCGCAGCAGGTCCCGCGCGAGCAACACGTCGAGCATGCTGGCCTCATCAATGATCAGCATGTCCACGGGCAGCGGGTTGCCCTGACCGTGCCGGAACCGGTGATGCTGGGGATCGTAGGCCAGTAGGCGATGTATGGTAGATGCCGGGCGACCGGTGAGCTGTTCCAGGCGTTTGGCCGCTCGGCCGGTAGGCGAGGCCAGGGCGACCTCCCGTCCCAGGATCGTGCCCAACTCGGCGAACGCCCGCACTATCGTGGTCTTGCCGGTACCGGGCCCACCGGTGATCACGCACAGCCCAGACCGCAGTGCCTCAGTGACCGCAGCCTTCTGCTCCTCGGTCAGGGGCAGGGCGCCCAGGGAGGCTCGGCGGCGCTGCCAGTCGTCAACCTGCTGCGCACCCAGGGCGTATTGATCGGCTCTTGCCGCCAGATCACGCAGCCGCTGGGCGACTTCGCGCTCCGCGGCAAGCATCTCGGGCAGGTACACGGGCGCATTCTCAGCTGGCTCGCGCGCCAGTTCTTTGCGCTTTACCAGTTCGTCGAGGGATATTTCCACCAGCTCCGGAGGCACTTGCAGCAGTTCAGCAGCGCGAGCGAGCAGTTGCTGGCGGGGTAGAAAAAAATGGCCGTTATCGGTAGCGCTGCCCAGAACGTGGAGCAGGGCGGCCTCGCGGCGGTGGGGGTCGTCGCGGGGGATGCCCACGCTACGGGCGATCCGGTCGGCGGTGGCGAAGCCGATGCCGCGGACGTCCCGGGCGAGGCGGTAGGGCTGCTGCTCGATCAGCTCAATGGCCTGCGCGCCGTAGCGGTTGTAGATGCGATTAGCCAACGCCGCGCCGATGCCGTGCTGCTGGAGGAAGATCATTATGTTATGCACGTCGTGGTGGCGCTGCCAGGCCTCGATGACGGCGGCGGCGCGTTTTGGGCCGATACCGGAGACTTCCCGCAAGCGATGCGGCTGCTCGTCGAGGATGGTTAGCGTCTGGACGCCGAACTTCTCGACCAGGGCCGCGGCCAGCTTCGGCCCGATGCCCTGCACCAACTGCCCGCCCAGATAACGCTCAATGCCCTGGGCAGTAGTTGGGCGAAGCAATTCGTACCGGCTGAAGTGGAACTGTCGGCCGTAGCGCTGGTGATTCTCCCATTGCCCGACCAGCCGGACCGATTCGCCGCTGGAGGGCGCCAGCATCACCCCCACGGCGGTCAGCTCCCCGTTCTCTTGCGTCGCGAGGCCCAGAACTGCCCAGCCCGAGTCGTCGTTGTGGAAGACGACGTGCTTGATGACGCCGGCGAGGGATGTCTCAGATGGTCCTGCCTCGTCCTGAGGGGGCACAGGCCACAATGAGTTCCGCTGCATAGTCAATAGCTTACGGGGGGTGGCGAGCAGTTGTCAAGGCCAGCCAGGGGGGTGGTGGCAGGGACTGAAGAAAACGGGGAAGACCGGATGGCCTTCCCCTGTTACGCTGCCATTGTGCCCAGACCACGGCGGTCTGCATCATCTCAATAAACACAGGGCCGGGCCGGGATCTGAGTTTCGCCCGGGCAGTCGGCATTGCCGTCGCCCCAGAGCCGCTCGTACAGCTCCCTGGTTCTGGGCCCCAGGTCCCACATGGTGTCCGCGCCCGTGTAATCATCGCAGCCGTCCACGTCGCGCTGCAGGCCCATGTTATATTGTGGGGCTTTGGTATCTCTCTTCAGCCAGCTCACATGGCCATCAACCCAGGCCACGTTCATCCCGTCGTTATGCCGGTAGACCAGGCAGTTATACTGGTCGTTGCTGTTGGCGAACGAGCGGCAGCCCATGCACTGGTTGTATGTGTAGCGCGCTTCCACGCCCATCCAGCTATACTTGGCGCCGTCCGTCCCGTCGGGGCCGTAGTAGTTCCCGTCCACCCACATCACCGTCTGGGCCGGGTCCTCGACCCAGGTCTCGTTGGCGCCGATGTAGTACGTAGTTGGGCTTTGGCTCGAGCAATAGTGCTTCCAGGACAGTCCCCCCCAGCTCTGGCACCGGTTCTGACCGTCGTATTCGTAGCAGCCGTTGAACTGATAGCTGTATTCGTAGGCCTTGCCCTTGACGTAGGGGGAACGGACGATTTCATAGTCGGTGACATACCCCCCGCTGATTAGGTAACTCTCCACGCACCAGTCCGGGTCGGGCCAGAAGTGCATCCCATAGTCACTGGTGTATATTTTGGTGGCGGTAGCCATGTTCTTGATGTTGCTCAGGTCCTGGGTCTGGTAGGCCTTGGCCCGCGCCCGGGCAAAGACGGGGAAGAGAATCGCGGCCAGAATAGCGATAATCGCTATGACCACGAGTAATTCAATCAGGGTAAAGCCGGGTGACTTGCGCAACATCATCATCAGCTCCTTTTCTGAACTAGTGGGCTTAGCGAAGGCCCGGTCAGGGCAGGTACCAGGTCGAGTAGCCGCCCGTGGTTGCCTGGTTCGTGTCCAGGCTCTTGGCGTGTCCATCGCAGAAGGCGAAGTTGCAGCGGTTGTGGCCGCCGTGACGGAAGTCGGGGTCCAGGAAGACGGTCCCGCTGGTCCGGTTCGTATGTGCCTCCTGCCAACCCTTGCACGCAGCCGAGGTGGCATGCAGGGCCAGCTCATCTATGTCCGACCAGTTACTCCACCCCGCCGGATACTCCACCACCGCATCCCAGACCATGTAGATCTGGGCCGGGTTGCTGAGGAAGTCAATCGAACACTGTGCTTCCCAGGGGTGGTCGTAACCAATTCCCCCGTAGCCCTCCTCGTACCAGGCGTTGTCGTCCTTGATGAAGTAGATGAAAACTCCGTCGGTGGGGGCATGGTCGGCGTAGGCAATATCGTCCACCGTCTGGGTGGAAGTGTACTGCAGGCCGTTGACCGCGTAGCTGGTAGCATAGGTATCCAGCGTGACTAGTCCGCGCATATCCGCGGAATCTGGCGCCACCGGACACCTCAGGATATCCGCTGTCTTCAGGTACGGGTGGAGCAGGTCCCATACGTCCTGCATATCGCCCTCGTCGCGGTCACCGCTGAACTGCAGCGGGGTGAACTGATCGTAGTCCGAGCAGTAGGTCAGCACAGCGGTGGCGATCTGCTTGATGTTGTTCAGGCACTGTGTTTCCTGTGCCTTAGCCTTGGCCCGGGCAAATACGGGGAACAGAATTGCTGCCAGGATAGCGATAATCGCTATCACCACCAGCAGCTCAATGAGCGTAAAGCCTTTGCGCGTAGTTGCCATTGCTTTTCACTCCTTCTTTGCTTAATAACACCACGTCTCCGGTGACACAACCACCAATTTGTTTGGTATGCTACTTTGCTGCCACCTCCTTGACGCGCATATATTCTGTTCCTTGACAGTACCCCAATGCCTCCCTACCAAGGCTAAATTAGCACAGTCAATAGTAATTGTCAAGGGCAACAACGGACAGTTCCACCTCGGCTTTGTGTGCTCTGGTCGAGGCAAAAAAAGGGGAAGGCCGGAGGGCCTTCCCCGAAAGAAGCTGTCAATTCCTCAGTCAGTTCCGTTCTCCGGGTCCGATGGGGAGAGCGGGTTCAGTCTTACCAGCATCCTATGCCTTCGTAGCGTCGGTACAGCTCGCCGCGGTCATCATCCAGAATCCCGTCGCTGTCGGTGTCAACGGCCGGGCCGATGTCCCACAAGTTGATGCCGTTTTCGCCATCCGGCCAGTTAGCATCGGCAAACTTCAAGCCGTCGGTGTCCGAGCGCAGCCACTGGGCGTGCCCGTCGGTGAAGGCGACGTTCATACCGCTGTTATGGCGGTAATGGTGCCGGCCCGCGCCGAAGCTTGTAGTGGCCGTATCTGCGTGGTTCGTCCAGGAGCGGCCGCCGAAGGTGCTCCAGGATCCGCTCTTGCAGTAGACTTCGACCAGCAGGATGGTGGCCGAAGGCTTCTTAATCCATGTCTCGTTGGCCGGGAAGTAGCGGCCGGTTACTGATCCACTCCCGTAGTCACATCGGGCATAGAACGTCAGACCGCCCTTGTAGATGCCGCTCTCGTCATTGTAAGTACCCGTCCAGCCGTACGTGCGCGCGTTCCAGCCATAACTGGTCTCCCGATAGTTATATCCCCAGGTCGCGTCGCCTCGGCCAAAGGCAGACAGGACCGGGCACTTGATCATATTCACGTCGCCAATGTACTCTGCCATTTGGCCTTTCAGGCTGCCGCTCTGGTACCACGCGTAGCGCATATCGTGCGGCCACCAGGACTTGTAATCGCTGGTGTAGACCTTGAAGGCGGTGGCGATGTTCTTCATATTACTCAGGCACTGCGTCTGGAAGGCCTTGGCCCGTGCCCGGGCGAAGACCGGAAACAAAATCGCTGCCAGGATAGCGATGATTGCTACCACCACCAGCAATTCAATTAACGTAAAGCCCTTCCGAGTGCTCAGCACTATCATCAACTCATCTCTTGAGTAGTCTGCGGTTAGTCGAAGTCCCAGTTGTCATTGCAGTCAAGGCCGGAACCCCAGGCTTCGGCTTCGTTCTTGCTCTGCCGCTTGGCGTGGCCGTCCATAAAGGCCACATTCATCCCGTTATTGTGCCGCAGCACCGGGGTGACATCCGCACAAGCGTCGCCACCAAATTTGGCGGACATTTGATGGTTGTCTTTGCCGTATTTCACGTCCAGGTCGTACAGGCTATCCATCCCGCCCGTACATCCGTCAACGATCTCGGCATCCCACAGCATATACTCGCTGGACGGATTGGGGCAGTTGTCCAGGCTGTGCGGCATCAGCGGCCAGACGGAGCCGGTGGGATAGGGGTCACCACAGTAGGTCCCGTCTATCCGTAAGTGCCAGGTGAAGTGGCATTCGCCGCGTGGCGAGGACGATTTGGCCGGCATGCACGAGGTGGGGAACTTATCGTCCTTGCCGAACCACGCCCCGTTCACCGAGTAGCTGCTCGAGTACCAGTTGACGTCCGCGAGCTCGGCGAAGGGAACGGCATTCGGCGCGACCGGGCACTGGAGGATGTCCATGGTCTTCAGGTAAGACGCGATCATTACCCAGATGTGCTTGGCTTCGTCTTCATTGCCACTGCTAAAGTTACCGAAAATCACCGATGGCAGCTTCTGGTCATAGTCCGAGGCGTAGGTCAGAATCGCCAGGGATATCTGCTTGACGTTGCTCAGACACTGTGTCTCCTGCGCCTTAGCCTTGGCGCGAGCGAAGACGGGGAATAGGATTGCTGCCAGGATAGCAATAATCGCTATCACCACCAGCAACTCGATCAGCGTGAAGCCTTTGCCTCTCGTTGCCATTTAGTTTCACTCCTTCTTTGCTGGGCTAAACCACGTTTCGCATCACAAAAACAAACGTTCCTGGTTCTTTGGGCCTTCGAGCTTATCACATCCACTGCTGAAACACGAAAAATACGAATCTTATTTGCCAAATGTGTCACGTATAGTTTACCATATCGAGGGATGTCTGTCAAGTGCGCGCCTCTTCCCCAATACCAGTTGGCCGGATTCAGGCAAAGAAAACGGGGAAGGCCTGCCGGCCTTCCCCGGTTGCTTCTGGCTCGTGCTCAGACCCAAGCGTGGGTCCGGGCGGTTAGCTGCTTACTACCACCGGTCGCAGTTGCCTCCGGGATTGTCAACGCCGTCGGGAGCATCAGATATGTTCTTGCCGCCAAAGAGTCTTTCGGTTAGCTCCATGGTGTCAGGCCCCAGGTCCCACCGGGTGGTGCCCAGGCAGCCGTCAATATCCTCGCGGAGCCCGGTGTCTCTCTTGACCCAGCTCGCGTGACCATCAACCCAGGCCACATTGGTGCCCTCGTTGTACCGGTAGACGATGCAGTTGTACCCCGCTCCTCCTCCTGAGCCCACGTTGCAGCAGCCTTGGGCCTGAGTGAAGGTATACGTGCCGGGGACGCCCCAGTAGTAGTACTTGTCGCCTCCAGTAGAGTAGGGGCTGTAGTAGTTGCCGTCTACCCACATTACCGTGTTAGCGGGGTCTTCGACCCAGGTCTCGTTGGCGCCGATGTACTTGACACCCGTCCCGGCGGAATAGCTCTTCCAGGAGAGGCCTCCCCAGCTCCTGCAGGAGTTGTTACCGCCCCATTCGTAGCAGCCGTTGAACAGGTAGCTGTAGTCTTCCTTGGTCACCAGGGGGCTGTGCATGATGTCAATGTCAGTGACGTAGCCCTCGTTTACCAGTCGGGGCCCCGACCCCTCGGGGGTGTGCCAGAACAGGCTGTCGTAATCACTGATGTAGATCTTGGTGGCGGTGGCGATATTCTTGATGTTGTTCAGACACTGGGTCTGGTAGGCCTTCATCCGGGCCCGGGCAAAGACCGGGAAGAGGATCGCGGCCAGAATCGCGATTATCGCGATGACCACGAGCAGTTCAATCAGAGTAAAGCCCTTCTTGCTCAACATTATTATCAGCTCCTTGTTAGCAGTTTGCGGTTACCCGCGCGCACTGCTGGACTAGTCATTAACGTCCCAGGTTGCCCAGCCGGCCGTCTCCGCCTGCGACCTATCCAGGCTCTTGGCGTGCCCATCCATAAAGGCGAAGTTGCAGCGGTCGTGCTTGCCGCCGTGGCGGAAGTCGGGATCGAGGAAGACCGTCCCGCCGGTCGAATTGGTGGTGCAACTGCCGAACTTCTTGCACATGCGGGTGAGGTTACACAGAGCCAGGTCGTCAATGGCGGTCCAATCAGTCCAGCCGGTCGGATAGGTTATCTTGGCGTCCCAGGCCATATAAGTCTGCGCAGGCTGAGCCAGGAACTCGATCGAGCACATGTTCTCCCAGGGGGAGGCATAGCCGGGATAGGGGCTGGAGTACCAGGGGGAGTCCATCTCGATCTTGTAATAGAAGACGCCGTCGGTCGGTCCATCGTTGCTATCGCCGTCCCCGTCAACATCGCCGGTCACTTGCAGGCCGTTGACCGCATAGCTGGTGGAAAGGCTGTCTAGATGGGGGACCCCCGTCATATCGGCGGCATCCTTGGCCACTGGACACTGCAGTATCTGCGTTGTCTTCAAGTAGTCGCGCAGCAGATACCAAACGTCCTGGACACCTGGTGGATCGTCGTCGTAGTTGCCGCTAAACTGCAGCGGAGCGAACTGATCGTAGTCCGAGCAGTAGGTAAGCACCGCGGTGGCGATCTGCTTAATGTTGTTGAGGCACTGCGTCTCTTGCGCCTTGGCCTTGGCGCGGGCAAACACGGGAAACAGAATCGCTGCCAGGATAGCGATGATTGCTATCACCACCAGCAACTCGATCAGGGTAAAACCTTGTCGCTTGGTTGCCATTGCTTTTCACTCCTTCTTTGCTTGACTAAAGTACGTCTGGTATGACACAAGAACTATTCGGTTTGGTGTCCTGGTCGGATTGTCACCTCCTTCGCTCACAGTCTTGCGCCGGGACAGTCCACATGCCCGCTCCACCATTGTTAGTATAGCGGATTGGATGGAAGTTGTCAAGGACAAAAAGTACCAGGCCATCTTCCGGGCGCAGTGTCGAGCCGAATCAGAACCGGGCGTATTTGCGATAGGGGGATTACATTTTCGCGCTGATGAGGTAAAATAGGGTTAGATAGCTAGCCAGTACCGTCGCCAGGGGGAGACCGGTTATGCCCGAGGAACCTGCGCCCGGCGGATCTCGCAGCGATCCGCTGACGATAATGCGCTTTCTGATGCACCTGCCCAACTTCATTAAGCTGTACTGGCGGCTGTTTAACGACCGCCGGGTATCGTTCTTGCCCAAGATTATATTGGTGCTGGGTGTTGTCTATTTGCTCGTGCCCACCGACGCCCTCTTCGACTTTCTGATCCCGGTGGGGCTGCTCGACGACGCCGCGGTGCTCGTATTGGCGGCGAAGGGCTTTATGGCGCTCTGTCCCCGGCGGATTGTCGAAGAGCACGTCCGGCTGATTGACGAAGGCGCCTAGCTCATCACGAGGAGGCCGGCAGATTGCCCGCCCGCATCCGGAACTTCAACCTGCGCAAAGACCTCAAGACGGTATTGCAGTTCCAGTATGAAACCTACGAGCGCAACTTCCCCGGCTTCCAGGTTGACCGTGGTTTCCTGGAGGATTTCGCGCGCCAACTGCGCGCCGCAGCCGACGAGCGCAGTGAGCAGCTCTGGGTCCTGGAGGTTGACGGCCAGGTATCCGGCCTTGTGTGGGCAACGCTGATTACAAGTATGGTCGAGGAGGTTGTGGGGTATATTAAGAATGTCTATGTGGCTCCTGAGCTGCGCGGCCAGGGATATGGCCGGATGCTGCTGCGCATCGCTGAAGACTGGTTCCGCAGCCAGGGCGCACCCAAGTCCGTCCTGGACGCCAGCGTGTGCAACGAGGAGGCCCTCGCGTTCTACGAGCAGGTAGGCTATCGGGCAGCACGGGTGCGCATGGAAAAACCTCTGGGCTAGGTAGCTCGAAGGAGAGATTCCAGGACTATGAACGAAGAAGTCGAGCCCCCTGAAGCTTCGCAACTGGCGCGCCAACTCGAGGCGGTAAACAGCCTCCTCCGAGGGGAGAGCTTCGATGCCGCCACTACCCTGGCGCGGGAGCTGATCGAGGACTTCCCTGATAACGCCGAAGCTTATACCGCTCTGGGTGACGCCTATGCGGGACGGCGGATGTGGCCGGAAGCCGTGGAGTGGTACCACGAGGCCGTCGCGCGGGGCGACAACAGCGCTCAGGAGAAACTGGCCCAGGCCCGCGAGCAACTCAGCGGGCAAGTGCAGCACCCTGGCCAGCCCAGCGTCTCGGAGCTCGAGCAGCAGCGCACCCGGCTGTGGGTAATGCTGGCCAGCGCCGGGGCGCTAATCGTCATAGCTGGCCTGATTGCGGCGCTGACGCTGTTTCCTTCGTCGCCGCCGCTTCCGCCTTCGGTTGGCGAGGAGCCGGGCACCCCAACCCCTGGCTCACTGGGGACCTCGGCTGAGTATGCGCCGGGGCGGCGCGCTGCGCCAGGTGCCGGCCTGATGCCCCCCACGCCCCGTGACGATGAGGTCGGCGGCGGGCTGCGCCCACCAACGCCTGGTTCTGGACCCGAGCGGCCCGCCGTACCCACTATCGTGGTGAAGCCAGGGCCGCGCAGCCCGAAAAGCGATGCCGTGAGCGAAGCTGTCCCGCCCGGCCCGCGGTCCGACCGTGACCTGGTTTTGGAAAGAGCCATCGGCTCGCTGAGCTGGCCGGACGGCACGGCCATGCGCAACGCGGTAGCTGTGGCCATGGACCCCTACATGGGCTATGTCATGATAACCTTCGAGATCCCGCAGCGTTTGGACACCCGCAACCTCTATGGCACCGTGGTCCGCCAGTCGTATTCAATCGCCGCTGCCGCCGTGAATACCGACCCGGGCGTCAAGTTCCTGACCCTGCGCGGGCTGCTGACATTAGATGGTTCATCGGAGGGACGCACGGTGGTGGCATACCGCGGCAACACCAGTCGGGAAAGCCTGGAATACTGGGTAAGTCGCAACCGCACTCCCACCCAGCAGCAGCTCTGGTCAAAGGTCTTCGCCACCACCTGGTGGAACCCGGGCATCTCCCGCGGCCGCATACACTAGCTGGGAAAGAACCGCGGATGCTGTAGGGGTGGTTAGGGATGGTCCTTACCGCGGACCTAGTATGAAGGTTCGCCGTGCCCACTTGACGAATACTCCCACCGCAAGTACAACTATTTCTGTCGGCACGGCAAATGACGGAGGCGCCATTATGAAGAAAGGTATATGCTACGCAAGCAGTTCCGCTCTGGGAAGCCACCGGGAGCGGATGGAGATCATCAAAGACGCCGGCTTCGATGGGATAGAACCAGGTCAGTTTGAGACGCGTGACGAGGTCGCGCAGGTCGCGAGCCTGGCGCAGGAGATCGGCCTGGAGATCCCCAGCATAATGGGCGGGACGCATTGGCAGTTGCCGCTTTCGGCGACTGATGAGCAGACTCGCCTGCAGGGCATCGCGGGGATCCAGAACGCACTGCGGCAGGCGGCGGCGATGGGTGCGGACGCTGTGCTGGTCGTGCCCGGTGTAGTCAGTGAAGAAGTTAGTTATGATGCAGCCTACGAGATATCCCAGAAGAGCATCCACGAGCTGCTCCCCCTTGCTGAAGAGCTGGGCGTGATGATGTGCCTGGAGAACGTCTGGAACAAGTTCCTGCTCAGCCCCCTGGAGATGCGGGACTACATTGACAGCTTCGCCAGCCCGCTGGTACAGGCATATTTCGATGTCGGCAATATCCTGTTGTACGGCTACCCGGAGCAGTGGGTAGCGATTCTGGGCGAGCGGATCAAGAAGGTGCACATCAAGGACTTCAATGTGAGCACCAGGCAGTTCGTCGGACTGCTCCAGGGCGATGTGGACTACCCCAAAGTAATGCAGGCGCTCCGCAGCGTGGGATACGACGGTTATATCACCGCCGAGCTTAAGACCTATCCGCAGTTTGCCCGACAGTTCATCTACGACACCGCGGCGCAAATGGCCGCCATTATCGGCTCGTAACAGGCGCGATCGCAAACCGGGAGCCGCGCATTATGAAACTGATTACCAACGCCGAGGTTATCTGCGGCGCAGCGCCACCCCGGCCGGGGGAGATACTAATCCAGGACGGCAAGATCGCGGCGCTGGGCCAGCCGGGAGCGGTGGCTGCCCCGGCGGCAGAACCGGTGGACGTCGAGGGCCGGCGGGTGGTGCCCGGCTTCGTGGAGACACACATCCACGGGGCCGTCGGCTGCTCCTTTATGGATGCCGACGAAGAATCAGTCCGCGAGATAACCCGACACTGCGCCCCCGGTCGGCGCGCGTATCTGTGGGCTGAATCTGGAGGGGCCTTACATCAGCCCCGAGCGGCCTGGCGCGATGAAGCAGGAGGCGATAGTGAGCGGCGACGTCGCGCAGTTACAGCGGCTCTGGGACGCTGCCGATGGGCAGATTCGGGTGGTCACGATCGCCCCGGAAATACCCGGTGCCAGGGCGGTCATCCGCTGGCTGGGTGAGCGGGGCGTGACCGTCAGCCTGGGGCACAGCAACGCCGACTTCGGGCAGGCCAAAGAAGCGATCGCCTGGGGCGCTTCGGTGGGTACGCACGTCTTCGACACGATGCCACAGTTGCACCATCGCGACCTGTCGCTGACCACTGCTCTGCTCACCGACGACCGCGTGATCGCTGAGATCATTTGCGACGGCATCCACGTCGCCCCGGCGATGGTCAAGCTGCTGTATCGAGTCAAGGGCCCCGAGCGCACTTGTCTCATTACCGACAGCGTAGCGGCTGCCGGGATGCCCGACGGTGTCTACGAGCGCCACGGCGTGGTCACGGTGATAACCAGTGGCGAGGCCCATCGCGATACTGAGACCGGGCCGCTGGCGGGCAGTACCCTGACCATGGACCGGGCTGTGTTCAATATGATGGAGTTCGCCGGCGTCACGCTCGAGCAGGCTTCGATTATGGCCTCGGTGGTCCCCGCGCGCATTCTGGGCCAGGGACACCGCACCGGCACTATCACTGTAGGCAAGGATGCCGACCTGGCTATCCTGGACCACGATGAGACGATATGGGCCACACTGGTCCAGGGAGAATTCGTCTACTCGAGAACGGGGGAGTTGTGACGGACAATGGCTAAGGAACTGGTCGAGTGCCGGTATTACGAGTCCGCTGAGGGATACCTGCAGTGCGGGCTGTGTCCCTGGCATTGCCGAATCCGTCCAGGCAAGACGGGGCGCTGCCGGGTGCGCGAGAATGTGGACGGCGTCCTGCGGTCGCTGAACTACGCCGAGGCTACCTCTGTAACGATGGATCCCATCGAGAAAAAGCCGCTGTATCATTTTTTTCCGGGTACAGATATCCTCTCGCTGGGCACATTTGGATGCAACCTCTCCTGCGTCTTTTGCCAGAACTGGACGATTTCCCAGGGGCGCCCGTCCACGCAGCATATCGAGCCCGAGCAGGCGCTGAAAGTGGCTGAGGAGTGGCGGACAAAAGCTGGCAACATCGGCATTGCCTACACCTACAACGAGCCGATAATCTGGTACGAGTACGTCTACGACACGGCGCGGCTGGTGCAGGAAGCGGGTATGCAAAACGTACTGGTCACCAACGGCATCATCGAAGAGGAGCCGCTGCGCGAGCTTCTTCCCTATATCGGGGCGATGAACGTGGATATCAAGGCCTGGAGCGACGATTTCTACCGAGAGTTATGCAGCGGCGAGGCCTGGCCGGCGCGGCGGACGGTGGAAATCGCCGTCGAGCAGTGCCATGTGGAAATTACCGTATTGATTATTCCTGGCTACAACGACAGCGACGAAGAACTGACGGCGATTTTCGACTGGGCGGCGGCAGTGCGCGAGGATATGCCCGTGCACCTGTCACGCTACCATCCCGCACATAAGCTCGATGCGCCGCCGACACCGGCGGAAACGCTCCAGCGGGCCTACGAGCTGGCCCGGGAGCGACTCAAGTACGTGTATGTCGGCAACATCTTTCTCAATGGAACAACCGATACCGTGTGCCCGCAGTGCGGCGAGACGGTCATCAGCCGCTCGGGATTCAGTAGCCGCCTGGTGAATATGACCGATGAGGGAAGGTGTGGCAGTTGTGGCGCCGGACTCAACATCGTCACCTGAGCGCAAAACCTTCGCGGAAGACCTGGGCAGCCGGGCCAGCCGGTGGATGCGGCGGGCTGGCTACGTGACGGCGATATTCGTCAAATTTGGCTTCGCTTCGATAATGCACAGCGTGGGGTTGGATAGGTTCTTGCGCCGCCAGGACAAACAGGATGGCAAAGTTGACGCCGCGACCGCTGGGCTGGAGATGGCCGTCCGCCTGCGTCTAGCCGTGGAGGAGATCGGCGCGACCGCCATCAAGATCGGCCAAGTGCTGTCCACGCGGCCCGATCTGGTGCCGCAGGAGTATATCCAGGAGCTGCGTAAGCTGCAGGAGGAGGTACCGCCGTTCCCGTTCGAGCAGGCCAAGGCGGTGATCGAAGCGGAACTGGGGACCCCGCTGGAGGAACTCTTCGTTGAATTTGCCCCCGAACCGCTTGGTTCGGCCTCGTTGAGCCAGGTGCATGCGGCAAAATTGCCCAGTGGCGAGCAAGTAGCAGTGAAGGTGCAACGTCCGGGAGTGGTGGAGCTGGTTGAAACTGACCTGGCGGTGATGCGTTGGGGAGCCCGGCAGGCGCGGCGGCACAGCAAGTGGGCTCAAGATCATGATCTGGTTGGATGGGCGGATGAAATCGCACATATCCTGCGAAACGAGTTGGACTTCGCCCGTGAGGGGCACAACGCCGAGAGGATGCGGGAGAACCTGGCCGATGAGCCGCGCGCGGTGGTGCCCAGGGTCGTGGAAGAGTACACCGCCAGCCGAGTGCTAACCTCGCAGCTAATCGTGGGAGTCAGTATCAACAATGAAGAGGAACTGGCGCAGCTGAAGGTTGACCGGGCCGAGGTGGCCAAGGCATTCGCGGAGATAATGCTGCGGCAGGTCATTGACGACGGCTTTTTCCACGCCGACCCTCATGCTGGCAACCTAAAGATAATGCCTGATGGTCGCATAGCGTTTTTTGACTTTGGGCACGTGGGCACCGCTGGCCCGCAACTACGCAGCAGCATGCTCCAGATGCTTAGCGCCTTGCTTGCCGGAGATACTAATGAGATGGTCAACGTCATCACGAGTATCGGAGTTATTTCCGACAAGACCGACCTACAGAGGCTGCGACTGGATATAGACAAGGAGCTATCTCGCTACTGGGGGTTAAGCGCTGGGCGGGTGGTGATGTCCGAGCTGTTTGATGATCTAATGGGTCTGTTGCTCACTCACGACGTCCGCATGCCGCCGGCGTGGATCAGCCTGCTGCGGGCGATGACGATCGCGGAGGGCATTTGCCTGCAGCTTGACCCGGAGTTCGACTTTGACGCGCTGGCCGCCGATGCCGCGCAGCGTTCGCTGCTCCGCCGGCTGATGCCCAGGGCTATTCTGGATGAGTTGGGCAGCTTCAGCCGCGAACTGAGCCACTATGTCGTCCGTCTGCCCAGGCAGCTCTCCGAGCTGCTCCTGCGTGCCCAGGTCAATGGTCTAAAGATGCGGGTGGAACTGGAGCAGACCGATCGGCCTCTGCACCAATTCAGCACCATGGCAAACCGCCTGGCGTTCAGCATTATCGTAGCAGCGGTAATCATTGCTGCGGCAATGATTCTGACCAGCGAGCAGGCGGTTAGCACAGTGGGTAGCCCCGTAGCGATTACCTTCATTATAGTCGGCGCAGTAATGGGCGTTTGGTTACTCTACTCCATTATTCGCTCCGGGCGCTTATAACTACCGTGCATCTTCCCACTAGCAGGCGACGACAGTTTGAGTGCGAGCTAGTTCCTCCGCAGGTAGCCAGGAAGCAGCTGATCCTGGCCGCAGCCTCCGCGCGGCGGGCCCGCCTCCTGAAGTTAGCTGGCATCCCCTACCAAGTGGTGCCCTGCCCGGTGGAGTGGCAGCGTCCTCTCGCCGGCTCACCATACCGGCTGGCTATGCGCCAAGCCGTACGTAAGGCCGTGTGGGTGGCCCTTCGTCATCCGGAGCGGCTCGTTCTGGGGGCTGATACCGTGGTGGCCAGTGGCAAGCTTTATTGAGTGGATTCGGGGTTCGTATTATAATGTAGTGGGCCTGCCGATAGCCAGGGTGGTCAAGGCTCGGGGGACGCTGGGCTGCGCAGAGCCGTGCGGCGGTCACCGTGTGTTGGCTAGGGGGTGGCGTGTTCGCACCCGGGCAATTCCCCCCAATCATCCGGGGGCGATATCGCAGATCAACAGGAGATCAGTGTGAGACGGAGCATATTTCAATGGGCGTGGCGCAGGGCGCTGCACAGTGTGCTCAGCCCCGGCGATATGGGTATTGACTTGGGTACGGCCAATACCCTCGTGTACGTCAAGGGCCGAGGCATTGTGCTCAATGAGCCTTCGGTGGTGGCCATTGATGACGATACCATGCAAGTGCTCGCCGTCGGCAATGACGCCAAGCGGATGGTCGGGCGCACTCCGGCGCGGATATCGGCAATCCGTCCGCTGCGCAAAGGCGTAATCGCCGACTTCGACGTCACCGAGGCGATGATTCGGCACTTCATCCGCAAGGTGCACGACCGCCGCGTGTTCCTACATCCGTCCGTTGTCGTCGGTGTTGCTGCCGGGGTTACCGAGGTGGAACGGCGCGCGGTGCAGGATGCCGCCCGCCAGGCCGGGGTCTGGGAAATCCGGATAATGGATGAGCCAATGGCTGCGGCGATCGGTGCCGGCATGCCCGTCTCCGAGCCGGTGGGCAATATGATCGTTGATATCGGTGGAGGCACGAGCGAGGTAGCTGTGATCTCGCTGGGCGGCATCTGCACGCAGCGCTCACTGCGCATTGCCAGCGAGGCGATTGACGAAGCTATTGCCTTGTATCTGCGCCACGAGGCCAACTTGTATATTGGCGAGAGCACCGCGGAACAGATCAAAATCAGCATCGGCTCGGCCTTCCCGCTGCCCAAGGAAACCACGACGCAGGTACGGGGCAAGGACCTGGTGACCGGTCTGCCCCGCAAGGTGGTGATCACCTCCTCGGAGATCCGGGAAGCCTGCGCCGAGCCGGTCGCGGCCATCGTCGAGGTGGTCAAGGAAACCCTGGATGCCACCGCGCCGGAACTGGCTGCGGATATTATGAACCGGGGTATCGTTCTGGCCGGCGGCGGCTCGCTGCTGCGCGGCCTGGACCAACTCATCAGCGCCGAGACCGACATACCTGTTTACGTGGCCCAGGAGCCGATGAACTGTGTGGTGCTGGGCACCGCCCGCTACCTGGAAGAACTCGACGACTTGCCTTTCAGCTCGTCGGCCTAGCCGGCAGCCGTTCACTCAATTATGCTACTGGATGCGCGCCGTCGAACAGGCCTCAGTCCGCTGCTATTCCTGGTTACCTTGGCCATGGTCCTGACGATGTGGCAGCACCTCGCCGGGGACAGCAAGCGGGTTAGCTTACCGGAATACGTTTGCCAGATGCTCGGCTATCCGGTCATGAGTGTGGTGACCAGGGTCAACGAGGCTCTCCACGACACGGCGCTGTCGGTATTCCGGGCCCAGTCGCTGGCAGCGGAGAACCGACGATTGCGCCAGAAGTGTAAGCAACTGGAGAATGAAACGATCCTGCTGACCGAGCACTTCCGGGAGAATAAGGCGTTCCGCGAGAAGCTCGGCCTCGAGCTGGATCAGGAGGTCAAGGATATCCCCGCCCGGGTCATCGGCCGGGCTCCCGATAGCCAGCGCTGTCGCATCACGATCCAGGCCCTGGAGAGTCGCGAGCTCAGCAAGGGCGACATTGTGCGGGAAGCGGGGGGCCTGGTCGGACGGGTGATCGAGGTGATGAATGGGAATGCCGCTCAGGTGCTGCTGATCGTAGACGCCCAGCACGGTCTCGGTGCGCGCGATCAGCGCAGTCGCGTGGTGGGCATCGTCAGACCAGTCCAGCACTGGCGCGGGGGGTGGCCCGACCGACTGCAGATGGAGAAACTGCGCCGCCGGGCCGATATCCTCACCGGCGATGTCATCATCACCTCAGGGGAGGACGGCATCTACCCCCGCTCAATACCCGTCGGCGTGGTTGAAGCCGTCGCCACTTCACCGGCTTATGCGCACACCGTTGTCGCCACCATCCGGCCCTTTGTTGATTTTGAGCGCCTCGATTACGTCTGGGTCGTCCCGACGCCGTAGGCCGGTTATAGGGGAGAAGGAGCAGCGTTGTTCTGGGTTTATCTCACTGAGTTCGTTCTGGCTGTGGTCCTGGTGGCCTGGCAATACGCCTGGCCCACCTGGCTGCGGCTGGACGGCCAGCCCCCGGACCTCGCCGTTGTGCTGCTGGTCACGGTGGGCTTGACCCGGGGCCCGCTGGAGGGTGCCTGGTCGGGACTGAGCACAGGCCTGATGGTCGGATCGCTGGGCCGGCTGCCGCTGGGTGGTTTGTTTGTCAGTCACATCGGTGCTGGCACGGCGCTGGGCCTACTCGGCGGGCGGATATTCCCCAATCAGGTGTTCGTGGCGATGCTGGTGACAGCGACGACAGTTATCGCAATGAACCTGGTGGAACTGCTCTTCCTGCCTCCCCCGGTTTTCGTGCGGTGGCTGACGGGTACCTTGGCACAGGCCATTCTCAGCGGTCTGGTGGCGGCTCCGCTCTTCGCCGGCCTGCGTGCGCTTTTCAGTTACCTGCCGCCGCCGGCGGAGTCCTAAGGCGTCAGCCAGATAATCACCGGTTTCGTCTCGTGTTGATCAGGCAAGGAGATGATATGAGTAAGATGCGCCGGCGTGAGTTCCTGGCCAGGTGTGCGCAACTGGGTATCGGACTGACTGCGCTGGGCACAGTCGGCGGCTGCTCGCGCGATGAAGTTGCCCAGATGCCCCCCAGCGAAGTGCCCGGGCCGGGCGCCGCAGGCGATTCAGAGGTCGCAGTCGCCGAGTCGCGGCTGGGCAATAATCGCTGGCAGGCGGGTCCTGCGGACGTTGATATCGCCGTCGCCCAGAATATGAAGCCCGACGAGTTGGTCCGCGCGGCGGTGGAGAAGTACGGTGGCATCGGCAGTTGGGTCAGGCCCGGCGATGTGGTGGCCCTCAAGCCCAATCTGGCCTGGGCGCGGCAGCCCGCCCAGGCGGCGACGACCAGCCCGGGGGTACTGGCCGCGGTCATCGCGCTGTGCAAAGAGGCCGGGGCCAAGCGCGTCGTCGTCGTCGAGCACAGCTGCGATAGCGCCACAGTCACCTTCGATATGTCTGAGGCGAAGCGGGTCTGCCGCGAGCTGGGCGTGCCGCTGGTCAGCCTGGAGAATGAGA